>CBDVDU010000001.1:0-34111 GCA_965372825.1 uncultured Gammaproteobacteria bacterium
TAGCCGCGATTTCATACAAGTCGCGGCTAAAAGACCCTCCCACAAATACCTTTCATAATCAAAGGCTCTAAAATAGTGCCATTAAGCTGTCCAAGTACTACTATTATATTTTTTAAATTATGCGTAACATTAGCTACTTAATTAAACTTGGTATATGCACGTGAAAATTATCCTACTTTTATTTTTGCTGTTCAATCATACCTTAACTATGGCTGCCAGTAATAAAGATAAAGAACTGCACCAAGTCCAAAGCAAAATAAAAACAGTTTCGGGCAATTTATCGCGTTTAAAAAAACAACGAAGCAACGCAAGCTCAGAATTAAAACGCATAGAAAAACAATACGGGGAAATTTCACGTACCGTTCAACAACTAAGCAAACAAGTTAAACAAAAACAACGACGCATTAACGAAATACACAAGGAATTAAAAGTACAAAACCGCTGGCTAGGCACACAAAAATCGCACTTAGCAGGGCAAGTAAAAGCTGCTTATGCGCTAGGACGCCAAGAAGAATTAAAGCTTCTGTTTAATCAAAAGGATGGGCGTCGCTCTAGCCGCATAATGACCTATTATCAATATTTCAATAATGCGCGCTTAGACAAACTACAACACATCAATAATAGCCTAGAACTTTTAACGACATTAGAACAAGAAAAGCAATTAGAAATGCAACAAGTTGCAGGTTTAATGAACAATAAACAGCAACAGCAAGCTCATTTAAAAGAAACATCAGCAGAACGTAAATCCCTTTTAGTTAAAATCAAAAAAGACTACCGAAGCAATGCCTCGAAATTATCTAGGCTAAAAAAAAATGAGAAGAAATTAAAAGGACTTATTACTTCATTACAACAAAACCTCCAGGACACCGTATTACCCGAACATACAAATCAACCCTTTTACAGTTTGAAAGGTAAATTACCTTGGCCTGTTTCAGGAAAACTTATTAAATCCTTCGGCAACCAACGCTCTGATAGCCAGTGGGATGGAGTTTTAATCAAAGCAAAAGAAGGCAAACAAGTACAAGCGATTGCTCTTTGTCAGGTGATTTTTTCCAATTGGTTTATAGGCTATGGTTTATTAGTGATCATCAAACACGATAAAAAATACATGAGTTTATATGCCTTCAATCAAAGCCTGTACAAAGAAAAAGGGGACTGGGTCGAGGCAGGCGACATCATAGCAACGGTTGGCAAAAGTGATGGCCGAGAAAATGCCAGCTTATATTTCGAAATACGCAAAAAAGATAAGCCACTTAACCCAAAAAAATGGTGCAAAAAAAGGCGTTAAGTTCTCATCAATTACACTGGTAAAGCTTGAGCAACGACAAGACAACAGAATTTTTACATTACTTGTCTTTATATTGATATAAAATGTATCGGAACTAGAATTCATTTGGAAGTTATATAACGGAGTTTAAAACGCGTGGTTAATAAAAAAAATATTTTTATATTATTTATAGGCTGTTTTCTAGGCATCTTTCTTTCGACTGCTGGCACAATACTCGCAGATAAAGATGCTGAGCCGCAAGCAGTTACTTTACCTTTTGAAGAGCTGAGAACATTTACTGAGATTTTCGGGCGCATCAAACAAGATTATGTTGAAGAAGTTTCCGATAAAGATTTATTGGAAAATGCGATCCGTGGCATGTTAGTCGGTTTAGACCCACACTCTAGCTATTTAGATGCTGAAGAATACCAAGAACTAAAAATCGGCACTACTGGCCGCTTTGGTGGCTTAGGCATTCAAGTAACGATGGAAGATGGCTTTGTTAAAGTCATTTCACCTATAGATGAAACGCCCGCACAACGCGCAGGCATTCAGTCAGGCGATCTAATTATAAAACTAGACAAAAAGCCGGTAAAAGGCATGACTCTGACCGAAGCCGTTAAAATAATGCGCGGTGAAGTCGGTAGCGACATCATATTAACTATAGTACGTAAAGGTAAGAATGCACCTTTTAATGTAACCTTAACTCGAGATATTATTAAAGTAAAAAGCGTGCGTAGCCGTACCCTAGAAGATGGCTTTGGCTATGTGCGCATTAGCAGCTTTCAATCACCGACTGGTGCTGCCGTTAAAAAAGCGATCCAAGAACTTAAAACGGCGAATGGCGGCTCATTAAAAGGCATGGTACTCGATTTACGTAATAATCCTGGCGGCGTTTTAGATGGTGCAGTTTCGGTCAGCGATACCTTTTTAAATTCAGGTAAAATTGTCTATACAGAGGGCCGCATTAAAAACTCGCAAATGGATTTTAATGCTACCCCAGGCGATGAACTGGATGGCGCACCTTTAATTGTTTTAATTAACGCAGGATCTGCGTCCGCTTCTGAGATTGTCGCTGGTGCATTACAAGATCATAAACGCGCCATTATTATGGGCACTAAGTCTTTTGGTAAAGGTTCGGTACAAACAATTTTACCTACTGGCAGTGGCGGTGCGGTAAAAATTACAACCGCGCGCTATTTCACACCTTCAGGGCGCTCAATTCAAGCAACCGGTATAGAGCCAGATATAGCACTTGATCGCCTTAAATTAGAAGCGTTAGAAGCGGCAAAGTTCCAGCCGGTTAAAGAGTCTGACTTATCTGGCCATTTAGAGAATGGCAATAAAAAGAAAAGCGATAAAAAAGCAGATAAGAAAACAGAAAAACCAGAAGATGAAAAGGGTGTTGATATTCGTGATTACCCTCTAAACGAAGCACTTAACCTATTAAAAGGTATTGCCATTTTCAGGTAAATCTTGATCTGTTATTGTTTATGAAAAACTCAGTTAGCCCAATAAAAACTTGTTTCTATTGGGCGCTGAGTTTTTTTATGCTCGCTAGTTTTGGCTTGCAAGCTAAGGAACAAGCAAGAATAGCCCTCATTATCGATGATATGGGCATACAAAAAGACCTCAGTTTAAGTGCTCTGCAACTTCCTGGTGCGGTAACTTATTCATTTTTACCCTTTACTGCTCATACTCAAGCATTAGCCAATTTAGCGCACCGTCAAGGCAAAGAGTTGATGCTGCATGCGCCTATGCAGGCAATAAAGCTAGAAGAACGAGAGAGACACGAATTGAGTGCAGGTATGGGCGGCAGAGCATTTGAACGTTTATTTATTCGCCAGTTACAAGATATTCCACATATTGCTGGTGTGAATAATCATAAAGGCAGTTTGTTAACACAAAATTATTCGGCAATGTCCCATATAATGCAGCTAATTAAAGCGCAATACGGTGATGCTCTATTTTTTGTGGATAGTAAAACTGCGCCCGCAAGCGTGGCTCAAAAAGCGGCAACAGACTTTGGCTTAGCAGCCTTAGGGAGAGATGTTTTTTTGGATCACGAGGACCCAAGTCAAATAGTCATTAGGCGCCAATTTAGAAAGCTGATTGCTCTAGCGCTGCGTAATGGCAGTGCTTTAGGTATTGCTCATCCACGCGTCAACACTTTGGCCGTACTTCAAGACGAGCTGCATAGGATTGCAGCTTATGATGTGCAGTTAGTTTCGGTTTCTGAGTTAGCCTTTGCTGCTAACAAAAAAGCGCCACACATCAAACCCGAAGAAGAATTGAAAATACCTGAGTTGGGCGAATACGATATATTTTGAAATATTAATAATATAGTGGAGCGGACTTTTGTCCGCTTTTTTAGCAATGGCGGACTAAAGTCCGCCCTACCCTTTATTACGCGACAGAATCTTGATACTGAACAGAAAAATCATCCATAGAAGCAATGACTTCCTGCGCATTATCTTGGTCATTTAACTCTAAACTGCTGACACCAACACGATTTAGATAAAATACCTGATCGCGCATAAAATCACCACTAACGCGAATATCTCCGGTAAAACCAAACCGACTACGCAATAATCGCGCATGCGTAAAGGCACGTCCATCAGTAAAAACGGGGATATGTAGCTCAATAAGCTGAAAATTCTTTAAATCAGCAACAATCTCTTCAACTACCGCATCAGATTCTAAACGCAAACCCAGAGCGCCTTTTCGATTGATAAGATCAGCCCCTTCTTTACGCCAGCGAGCTTGTGAAACAATATTAAAATCTGCATTCAATGGCGCATCATCAGCGATAAATACCCAGCTATCTTGAGTCACTTGTTTGTCTTTAATGAGTTGCATAGACTCTCTCCTTAAATGGATTCATACCAACACGTCGGTAAGTTGCCAGAAAAGCTTCGTCTTCATTAAGACGTTGCTCTAGGTAAACTTCCAGTAGTTTTACGACTACAGGTGTAATCTCTTCTTTGCTAACAGAAGGCCCTAAACGATCACCAATAGCCGCATCATTTTCTGAGGAACCACCTAATGTGACTTGATACCATTCCTCACCTTTTTTCTCTAAACCTAAAACACCAATATGTCCAACACTCTGATGCGCACAACCATTCATACAGCCAGAGATATTGATTTTTATCTCTCCTAGGTCATGCACATAATCGATAGAATCTAAACTATCATTAATTTCTTGAGCAACGCCGATAGAGCCTGCAAGTGCCAATCCACAAAAATCTAAGCCAGGGCAACAAATCATATCCGTTGCTTTGCCAATATTAGGCGTTGCTAGTTTTAAACTTGCTAGTTTTTGCCACAAGACAAATAAATCCGCTTGTTTAATATCAGCTAGAACTAAGTTTTGACGATGCGTTGTCCGCACCATACCAAAGCTGTATTCATCCGCTAAACCAGCAATTGCATCAAGCTGTACATCGGTGCAATCCCCCGGCGGACTATCTGGCGCTTTTAAAGAAATATAAGCAGCACGATAGCCATCTATTTTATGCTCAGCCGTATTGTGTTTAACCCAAGTAGCAAAGCGACTATCTTTAGCTAAATGCTCAGCATAACTGGTATCTTGTGCTGCATCTGCCTGATAATCAGGCAATGCAAACTGCGCTTGCATTGCCGTAATATCTTCTGCAGGAATAGCCAATTGATCTTTAATTAAAGCCCATTCAGCATCAACTTGCTCGCTAAATGCAGCCAGCCCAGTTTCTCTGACTAAAATTTTAATGCGCGCTTTATATTTATTATCACGACGCCCATTTAAGTTGTAGACACGCAAAATAGCTTCTAAATAAGATAATAAGTGCTCTTTTTCCAGAAAAGGCTTAATCATTTGGCCAATCACTGGCGTACGACCTAGACCGCCACCAACAAATACTTTAAAACCAACGACACCTTGTTCATTTTCGACTAAATGCAGGCCAATATCATGGAACTGTGTCGCCGCACGATCAAGTTTTGCGCCACTCACTGCAATTTTAAATTTACGCGGTAAATAGGCAAACTCAGGATGCAAAATAGTCCATTGACGAATGATTTCACAATAAGGACGTGGGTCTTCTATTTCATCCTTACAAACACCGGCTAACTGGTCAGAGGTTGTATTTCTAAGGCAGTTACCACTGGTTTGAATAGCATGCATTTGTACGCTAGCTAATTCTTCAAGAATATCAGGCACTCTTTCGAGTGCGGGCCAGTTAAATTGGATGTTTTGGCGAGTTGTAAAATGGCAGTAGCCTTTATCATAGTCACGCGCTATAGATGCTAATTTTCGGACTTGATCGCTAGACAATAAGCCATAAGGGCCAGCAACACGCAATAATGGAGCATGAGTTTGGATATAAACACCATTCATTAAACGTAATGCACGGTATTTGTCGTCAGGAATTTCACCTTTTAAAAAACGCTCAGTTTGATCACGAAACTGAGTCACGCGTTCATCAATGATTGTTTGATCTTTATCGGTATATTGATACATAGAAATGCACTTATGTAGGCGGGTTGAGCTTAAACTTTTATGATATACCGCCAGCGATTAAATGACAAAGTTAATTGGTTAGTGATATTATTGCCGGTTGAGTTGTACCACACTTAAAACATTAAAATAATTTATAAATTAAGGGCTAGGGGGTCGTTTTGTTACGTTTATTATTAATTTTTGCTGCACTGATGGGCATGCCGCAGTTAGCAATGGCCGAAGAAGCCATTACTAACCTAGGTTTAACCGGAACTGAGCGCGGTATTTATACTGTTCTGATCTTTATCATCGCCTATGGCTTTGTTATGGCTGAAGAATTCACTGGGCTACGTAAATCTAAGCCTGTTATTATTGCTGCGGCCGTTATTTGGGCGCATGCGGCTGTTTTAGCCGCTGAAGCGGGCGTTTCTACTGAAGCGTTACATGAGGCATTTGAGTTCAACTTAAAAGAATATGCGGCATTAATGCTATTCTTATTAGTTGCCATGACTTACATCAATGCTATGGCTGAGCGTAATGTATTCGAAGCTTTGCGCTCTTGGATGGTTAGAAAACAATTCGGTTACAGACAATTGTTTTTAATTACAGGGATAGTTACGTTCTTCTTATCAGCGATTGCCGATAATTTAACCGCTGCTTTATTAGTGGGCGCGGTAGTATTAGCGGTAGGTAAAGACAACGAAAAATTTATTGCTATTGGTTTTGTTAACTTGGTAATTGCTGCTAATGCGGGTGGTGCATTCAGCCCATTTGGCGACATTACTACCTTAATGGTATGGCAAGCGGGTTATGCTGAATTCTTTGATTTCTTCAACTTATTCATTCCATCAGTGGTTAACTATGCTGTCCCTGCTGCTATTATGTATTTTGCTGTCCCTGATGAGCAGCCGCCTACTACACATGAGGAAGCTGTTGTTTTAAAACCAGGGGCAATTCAAATATGTGTGTTATTTGTACTAACCATTGTCACTGCAGTAAGCTTTAAGCAAGTATTACATTTACCGCCGTTTATGGGCATGATGGCTGGTTTAGGTGTATTGATGGTTTATGGCTATAGACTACAAACATTATACAAATCAAATGCGAATGATGATCGACATAGCTCTTTTGATATTTTTGATAAAGTTCGCGATGCAGAGTGGGATACTTTATTCTTCTTCTTCGGTGTAGTTTTTGCTGTGGGTGGTTTAGGTTATATCGGTTACTTAGAGTTACTATCTGAAGCGATGTACGATGGCTTAGGTCAAACTCCAGCGAATATTCTTGTCGGTGTGATGTCTGCGATTGTTGATAATATTCCAGTGATGTTTGCGGTATTAAGCATGAATTTAGACATGGATCTATATCAATGGTTATTGGTGACGTTAACTGCAGGAACAGGTGGATCAATGTTATCTGTAGGTTCTGCTGCCGGGGTTGCTTTAATGGGCTCTTCTAACCATAAATACACATTCTTTAGTCATTTAAAATGGACTCCCGTGATTGCTATAGGTTATGCCGCGAGTATTTTTGTGCATTACTTGGTCAATGGTTAAAGCCTAAGGCAGTCAGTTTAAACCTGAATGCTTTATAGAAGGGAGTAGAATGAAAATTCTACTCCCTTTTTTTGTGTCATATCTTTGTTGGAGGGGCTTTTAGCCGCGATATAATCGCCTTATGCCGCAACTCCCACTGAAACCTAGGCTAGTATTTTAAGCCGGTACAGTTTATGTAGGGTATGCACCGCATACCTCGTCACACCAAAAGGTACGCAATGCGTACCCGACCTTAATGTTTCACCTTAAGTGTAAGCCCGAAACTTACAAACAATGCCTGGATATTTATGACTGAACACAGTTGGAAACAAGCTTTTTCTGCTTACCTACAACCACGAGTATTGGGCATGTCCTTTCTCGGATTTTCTGCCGGTCTACCTTTTTTATTGGTATTTTCAACCTTATCTGCTTGGCTACGCGATACTGGCGTCACCTTATCTGTTATCGGTTTTTTTAGCTGGGTGGGTGTCACTTATTCAATCAAAGTGGTTTGGGCACCTGTTGTCGATAGCTTAAAACTCCCTTTTTTAACGCATTTATTGGGTAAACGTCGTAGCTGGATGTTGCTTGCACAACTCGGTATTGCTGCCGGCTTAATGGCCTTAGCCGAATTAAATCCACAAACACAAATTGAATTAATAGCAGGCGTAGCTGTATTTATCGCGTTTTGTTCTGCCACGCAAGATATTGTTATTGATGCCTATCGTATTGAAGCAATACACCCCGAATATCAAGCAGCGATGGCCGCTATGTACGTCTTTGGCTATCGCGTTGCTCTATTAGCCTCAGGGGCTGGCGCTTTTTATATAGCTGATTTTATTGGCTGGAATGCCGCCTACTCAGCAATGGCATTACTGATGTTTATTGGCATTACAACAACTATGCTGATTCGCGAACCTAAGCACCAACAAGATGCCAAAACAAAGGAACTAGAACATACAATTGAAAGCGCCTTAGGTATTCATGAGAAAAAAAGCTTACTAGCAAGGTTAAGCGCTTGGTTTTCTGATTCCGTCATCAGCCCTTTTGCAGAATTTTTTGTCCGTAACGGTAAGCTAGGCATCTGGATTTTAAGCCTAATTGCCTTCTATAAAATGAGCGACATCACCATGGGTGTGATGGCCAACCCTTTTTATCTGGATCTAGGCTTTAGTAAACAAGAAATAGCTGATGTGAGCAAGGTATTTGGCTTTTTTATGACCATCTTTGGTGCGTCATTGGGCGGCTTGTTAGTAATTCGTTACGGCCTTATGAAACCGCTTTTACTAGGCGCAATACTCGTTGCTGCGACTAACTTACTATTTGTACTGCTAGCATTATCCGAGCCAAGCCTTAAGCTCCTAGCCCTAGTCATCAGTGCGGATAATTTAAGTGGCGGTATCGCAACCTCTGTTTTTATTGCCTATTTATCCAGCCTAACCAACACCGCTTACACTGCGACACAATACGCGCTATTTAGCTCCTTAATGACCTTACCTGCAAAATTATTAGGTGGCTTGTCGGGGCTTATTGTCGATGGCTATGGCTATCATATGTTTTTTCTCTACGCATCATTTGCCGGCTTACCTGCGATTATATTGGTAACACATTTAATGCGCTTGCAGCCTAAGCAGGAACAATAAAATGAGAGGTAAATTCTTTGTGGGAGTGGCTTTAGCCACGATTGGGAAATCAAAATCCAATAACATCCGAAAGCACTGCTAGTCCTCGAAGGACTGGCAGTGTCATAATCTAAAGTTTCGGGTTTTATTTAATGTGCATTCCTAAGCACCGACCGAGGGCTGACGCTTTAGCCTACATTTATAAGCAACTAAAGCGCCAGCCTTCATTTTATCAGCCTTATTTTATGCGCACCCCTTAATTACAAGACATAATCATAATCCACAATCAAAGGCGCATGATCGGAGAATCGCTCGTCCTTATAAATAGCAGTCGAAAGCACTTTATCTTGTAGTGAATCATTGATGACCTGATAATCAATACGCCAACCGACATTTTTAGCCCAAGACTGCCCTCTATTTGACCACCAAGTGTATTGATCCGCTTCTTGATTAACAAGCCTAAAAGCATCATGCCATGATTCTTGCTCAAATAATTGCGTCATCCAAGCACGTTCTTCAGGCAAAAAACCTGAATTTTTCTGGTTAGCTTTCCAGTTTTTTAGGTCTATTTCTTTATGAGCGATATTCCAATCACCACACACCACATAGTCACGCCCATCATTAGCACGTTCTTGCAAATACGGCATAAAACGCCCCATAACGTCGTATTTAAAGGCCTGCCGCTCCTCTTTGGAGGAGCCAGAAGGGAGATATAAAGAGATAACACTAAGATTGCCAATTTGCACTTCTAGGTAGCGGCCTTCGCTGTCAATATCGTCAAAACCCATGCCCTCGATAATTTTATTTGGCTTGTGTTTACTGTAAATAGCTACTCCACTATAGCCCTTTTTTATAGCGCTATGATAATAGCAATAATAACCTTCGGGATGAAACGCATCCGCTGTAAGCTGGTCAGGCTGGGCTTTGGTTTCTTGAATGCAAACAACATCTGCATTTTGTTGTGCTAGCCAAGGAAAAAAACCTTTGCGCTCTGCAGCGCGAATTCCATTAGTATTTACTGTTATAATACGCATATTTATATAATCGTTACTTGCAGACATTTCGTTAAAGAAGTATTATACTCTGTTCAAAATTGTATGTTAGTCGAATTTTAGACGTATTAAAGGTCACTATGAAACCAGAAATTCACCCAGAATATAAACAAATAACCGTTACTTGCGGTTGTGGTAACGAGTTCACTACAGGCTCAGTCTTAGGTAAAGATTTACATATTGAGGTATGTTCAGCTTGCCACCCATTCTATACAGGAAAGCAACGTGTCGTTGATACGGCAGGTCGTGTAGATAAATTCCGTAAGCGTTATAGCAAATAAGCTATTTCTCGCTTCACGGAAAAGCATTAGGAAACAATCAATGACACAAGACACATTCACCATAAAAGATAACTCCACAGGAAAGGAAGCTGATTTTCCTTTGCGTAGAGGAACTATTGGTACACCCGTTATTGATGTAAGTACGCTACATAAGCAAATGGGTCTATTCACATTTGACCCTGGCTTTATGTCAACAGCCAGCTGCAAAAGCTCGATCACTTACATTGACGGCGAAAAAGGTGTCTTGCTATATAGGGGCTACCCTATAGACCAATTAGCTGAAAATTGCTCATTTCTAGAAGTCGCTTATTTATTAATGAATGGCGAACTAGGGAATCCAGTAGAACAAGCTGAATTTGAGCATGAAATTGGTCAGCACGCGATGCTTCACGAAGCAATGCGTAACTTTATTGATGGTTTCCATTATGATGCTCATCCTATGGCTATGATGGTCGGAATTGTAGGTTCTTTATCTGCTTTTTATCATAGCGAATTAAATATGGATGACCCTGAGCATCGTCGCATTTCAGCGATGCGCATGCTAGCAAAGATGCCGGTTATTGCAGCCGCTTGTCATCGTCACTCTATTGGCTTTCCCTTTGTTTATCCTCGCGCCGACCTGAGTTACTGTGAAAACTTCCTAAATATGATGTTTTCTTTGCCTTCTCAGAAGTATATCGATAAAGATAATTATATTAGCCCAACGGCTGTTAAAGCGTTGAACCTATTATTTATCTTGCACGCGGATCACGAACAAAACGCCAGCACCTCTACTGTGCGCTTAGCCAGCAGTACCGGAGCTAATCCTTATGCGTGTATTGCAGCAGGCATTGGTGCGCTTTGGGGGCCTGCTCATGGCGGAGCCAACGAGGCCGTATTAAGCATGCTAGAGGAAATCGGCTCAGTTGATCGAATTCCTGAATATATAGCTAAAGCTAAAGATAAAAACGACCCTTTCCGATTAATGGGCTTCGGGCACCGAGTTTATAAAAACTTTGACCCCCGAGCGACAATTATTCGCAAAGCATGCTATGAGGTTCTTGAGCAAACACCAGGTAATGATCCATTATTTGAGCTTGCTTTAGCACTGGAAGAGTACGCATTAAAAGATGAGTACTTTATCGAGAAAAAATTATATCCGAATGTTGATTTTTATTCTGGCATTATTTATAAAGCCTTGAATATCCCTGTTGATATGTTCACCGTAATGTTTACCATTGCTCGCACATCTGGCTGGGTATCTCACTGGCTAGAAATGATGGCCGAACCTGGGCAACGCATTGGTCGTCCAAGACAGATTTATACCGGGAAAGACTTCCGAGATTTTGAGTCTCAAAAAAAATAATCCATATCTTCTAAAAAGCAGCTATCAGCTGCTTTTTTTATACCCAAAAATAACCACCTAAGCTCTCCAAAAAAATTAGCGATTCGTAATAATCTGCTTGCGATTAAAATTAACACGCCTACAAAAAACTTCAAGAATAAGCCACAACCCATACCCTGCCCACACAACTCACTCTCCAACAAGAGAGGTCTGAACTGACTAAAATAACGCCAAAATCGCACAATATTAATAAGTTTTGACTCGACGGAATAAGGTATAATTAACGGTTTTTTACAATAAAAATAATAATATTTTACTAGAGGTCTTTAGGTATGTGTTGGAGTGGGGAAGCATCTGGGGTTTTAGCGACCATCGGACTGGCAACAGCAACTTATGTTGCACTAAAAGGGGAGTCTAAGGAGTTATGGATTCCATTAACATATTTTGCATTAATGGAGCTGTTACAAGCAGCGACTTATGTCTACATAGATGATTGTAGTTCCCCGCAAAATCAAATACTTACGCTATTTGGCTATCTCCATATTGCCTTTCAGCCATTCTTTGTCAATATGGTGGCAATGTATTTCATTCCCGAGAGCGTCAAACTAAAAATAAGAACGACAGTTTATACCTTATGTGCAGCTGCGGCTTTGGCTATGATCGTAAAAATGTTCCCGTTCGCATGGGCAGGTTTATGTAATATTGGCCAAGAAGGTTTCTGTGGCGAGCAAATTTGTTCCGTTTCAGGCGCATGGCATATTGCTTGGCAAATGCCGCTAAATGGCATTATGTCCGACCCCGTTTCCTGGTTACCGGGGTTTGAATGGGGCTTACATGGCTTTGTCTATATCTTATCGGCCTTTTATTTACCACTTATTTATGGATCATGGCGCTTTGTTGGCTTTCATTATTTAATCGGCCCAATGCTTGCCGATTTAACGACTGACGATCCTAATGAGTTTTCAGCAGTTTGGTGCTTATTTTCTATTGCTTTATGCGTTTCGGTTATTAAGTCACCGATTAGAAGATATTTACATGTTAAAAAATGGCCTTACTATCAACGTACGGTCGGTGATGCTTTGTAGTTCGCGTAAGCATGGTACAGCAAAGCTATTAGCTAAAGGCTAATAGCTTTTTATAGGCTGAGTAGGGCAAAGTGATTTAAGTAGTCGCCTTGCAATACTCGGCCTTTCGTTTTTATAATAATAACAATTTATTCGAGGTTTAGTATGTGTTGGAGTGGAGAAGCATCCGCAGTTTTAGCAACAATTGGACTGGGAACAGCCGTCTATGTTGCCTCTAAAAGAGAGTCCAAAGAACTTTGGATTCCGTTAACTTTTTTTGCGTTAATGGAACTATTACAAGCCGCGACTTATGTTTATATTGATGAATGTAGCTCGCCAACCAATCAGGTACTCACGCTCTTTGGCTATCTACATATTGCATTTCAGCCATTTTTTATCAATATGGTCGCGATGTACTTTATCCCTGAAAGCGTTAAGCTAAAAATCAGAACAACGGTTTACACTTTGTGCGCAGTAGCCGCATTAGCAATGATCGTTAAAATGATGCCATTTGCATGGGCTGGACTTTGCGTTATTGGTACCGAGGCAGTTTGTGGCACACAGGTCTGCTCAACGTCTGGCGCTTGGCATATTGCATGGCAGCTGCCATTAAATGACATTATGTCTCCCCCTGTTTCTTGGCTCCCAGGATTTGAAGGTGGCTTACATGGTTTCGTCTATCTTTGGGTAGGCTTTTATATGCCATTTCTTTATGGCTCATATCGCTTTGTTTTATTTCATCTTTTGGTGGGGCCAGTGCTTTCAGACGCATTAACAGACGACCCAAATGAATTCGCTGCGGTCTGGTGTTTATTTTCTATCGCCCTATGTGTCTCGGTTATTAAATCGCCTATTAGACAATATTTACATGTTAAAAAATGGCCTTTTTATCAACGCACCATTGGTGATTCTTTATAATTCCAAACGGAATTAGCACAAAAAAAACTGAGCGGAGTTTTTATTCACAAAAACTCCGCTCTTATTCTACTTACGAATAAAATAAGCAATTGCCTTTTACTCTAGCTGTGCTAAAGTTTTTACAATCTCTTTATTAGCTGCCCTCCTCTTCTATGTTTCTTTTATCTCGCAAGCTTCAATTGATCGCCGCTGCCACAGCATTAAGCCTATGTACGCTACCCGCTAATGCCGACACGCTTTCGCAAGCCATAAACACAGAGGCTGCAATTCACACTAACGCAGTTAAATCACAGTCTAAAATTAATACCTTAGATGACCGCACGCGCAAGATGTTAGAGCAGTATCGCTCGACAACCCACCAAACAAAGACCTTACTCACTTATAATGCGTATTTAAAAGACTTACTCGATTCTCAAGAGGCAGAAAAAGCCTCTTTAGATCAACAGTTGCAAGAAATTGAAGTTACGCAACGTGAAATTGTGCCACTGATTTTAAATATGCAAAGTAGCCTAGAACAATTCATCCAGCTTGATTTACCGTTTTTACCCAAAGAACGTCAACAGCGTATTGACAACCTAAAAGACATGATGACCCGAGCTGACGTGACCAATGCAGAAAAGTTTCGCCGCCTAATCGAAGCTTATCAAATCGAAAATAGTTACGGCAACACCATCGAAGCTTACCGTGCCAATATCGAATTAAATGGCGCAATTAGCTCGGTAGATTTCTTACGCCTTGGCCGTGTTGCTTTGTATTACCAACGCCTTGATGGCAGTGAAACTGGTTTTTGGAATAAAACTAAAAAACGCTGGGAACCTTTAGCTAATGAATACCGCAATGCGATACGCCAAGGTTTACGTATTGCGCGCAAAGAAGCGGCTCCTGACTTATTAACATTACCTGTTTCTGCAGCAACGGAGGCAGTTCAATGAGATTGATTCCTTATTTTTTATTTATTTTTTTACTCTCAAACAGTGCTTGGGCAGAACATCAAAACCTAGACCAGCTCTTACGTGACGTAAAACAAAGCCAATCGGTTGAACGCAAAATTAATCGTGCGCGTGAAGCCGAATTTCTTGCCGAGAAACAAACGCAACAACAACTATTAAATGCCGCTAAAGCCCAACTGACCAAACAAGAAAGACTAAGCACTCAATTAAAAGCTCACTTACAAAGCAATGAAGAATTACTCAGTAAACTAGAAACACAGCTTAAAGAAAATAGTGGTGAACTAGGTGAATTATTTGGCGTTGCTCGCCAAGCTGCTGGTGATTTAAGCGTAGACCTATTAAACTCACTGGTTTCCGCGCAATACCCAGATCGTGCTGACAAATTAGATAGTCTCGCTAATAGCAAAGCCCTGCCCACAATAGACCAGCTAGAAACCTTATGGTTTACTTTGCAACAAGAAATGACTGAAACCGGTAAAGTAGTTCGCTTTAAACGCACTATTGAAGCCGCAAATGGCAATAGTGAAGAGGCGGAAGTGATTCGTATCGGCGCGTTTAACGCATTAGCAAAAGGCGAGTATTTACGTTATTCACCAGAAACAAAAATGCTAGTTACCTTAGCTCGCCAACCATCTAACAAATACCTAGATTTTGCTATTCCTTTTAGTCAAGCCACTTCCGGTCAAATGCCTGTAGCTATTGACCCTACCCGCGGCGTCTTACTTAGTATGCTAATTCAAACACCAAATACGCAAGAACGTATAGCTCAAGGTGGCCTCATTGGTTATATTATTCTGGCTTTAGGTGGTTTAGGCTTTACCTATGCCTTAATACGCTTAATTATTTTGATGCTGACTGGGAGCAAAATACAAAAACAAATCAACAACCCTACGGCAAGTAATAACAATCCTCTAGGGCGAATTTTAGGGGCGACTGAGCAAAGCTCCGCACAAGACATAGAAACCCTTGAGCTGGTACTTGATGAAGCCATCACCCGAGAGGTTCCTGCTTTAGAAAAAGGCCTGTCGCTAATAAAACTTCTTGCTGCCGTCGCACCTTTATTAGGTTTATTGGGGACAGTAACAGGGATGATCGCGACCTTTCAAGCCATTAGCTTATTTGGTACGGGTGATCCAAAATTAATGGCTAATGGTATTTCTCAAGCCTTAGTCACTACTATGTTAGGTTTGAGTGTCGCTATGCCATTATTATTTATACATAACTTACTCGCTTCACGTAGCAGAACATTAGTGCAGCTTTTAGATGAACAAAGTGCCGGCATCATGAGTCGTCGTGCAGGTAAATAATGTCTGAACAACTAGAATTTCTGGAAGACATTCACAATTTCCTGTATTCAGGCGGCGATGTATTATGGCTGATTTTAGGTGTGGCGATTATTTTATGGTGTTTAATTATCGAGCGCCTGCTATTTTTTAAACAACTGTACCCGAAAATACGCACACAGTGCTTTGAGAGCTGGGATCAACGCGAGGATAAAAGCTCTACGCATGCCCTATTTATTCGCAAGGCAATGATTTCTGAAGTTATCATCCAAATGCGCAAAGGTGTCCCGCTAATAAAAGTGCTGATTGCTTTATGCCCGATGTTGGGCTTATTAGGTACGGTCTTGGGTATGATTCACGTATTTGATGTTATGTCGGTTACGGGCAATGGTAATGCTCGCGCTATGGCGTCAGGAATTTCTAAGGCCACTATTACTACAATGGCAGGCATGGTCATTGCCATATCTGGCCTGTATTTCAGTAAGCTTATCGAAGAACGCGTCAGTGATGAATCACATCATCTGGCAGATTTATTAAAATATCATTAATCACCTGATACTCATTATGCGCCGTAGAAGTAGTCGTTCCTCCGTTGATCAAAGTGCAGATATAGATATGACGCCGATGCTGGATATCGTCTTTATCATGCTAATTTTCTTTATTGTTACATCTTCATTTGTTAAAGAGTCGGGCATTGATGTTAATCGCCCCAGCGCGCAAACAAGTGAGACCAAAGATAAAGCCAATATTGTTGTCGGCATAAAACCCAATGGTGATGTCTGGATTGATAAACGCCTCGTTGATTTTCGAGCAGTGCGCGCTAATGTTGCGCGTTTACTTGCTGAAAATCCGTTAGGTTCAGTGATTATTGTTGCTGATAAAGAAACAAAAACAAATGCTTTAGTGCAGGTTATTGATCAAGTACGGCTTGCAGGCATAATGTATCCTACTATTGCCACGCAATCGGAGTCACAGTGATTCGTATTGCCTTCTCTTTATTTTCAGGAATAGCTATTGCCCTCGCGCTGTTTTGGGGCATGCAGTATATGGTAATGAATAATCAGCAGGGCTTTAAAAAAACTGACAATTTACGCATGACTGGCTTTGTTCGTTTAAAGCAAGAGTCGAAAACTCAAACCAAAGAAAGACAGGTTCCGAACAAGCCTAAACCTAAAAAACGCCCCGCTCAACCAAAGATGAAAGCTTATACTGCCCAAGTGTCCAAAGTTGCTGCGCCAGATATGGATATGCCAAACTTAGATATTCCCTTACACACCAGTAATTTTAGCGGCTCGGTACTCAGCGGCCAAAATATAAAAATGGGCGGGGGAGCAATTAGCACCGGCGTTATCCCGCTGGTAAGAATTCCACCACAATACCCTATGCGCGCGGCAAACCGACGTATCCAAGGCTGGGTAAAAGTAGAATTTACCATTACCACAGAAGGTACAGTGAAAGATGCTGTAGTGATTGATGCAAAACCGAATTCAATCTTTAACCGCGCGGCATTAAAAGCGATTAAACGCTGGAAATTTAAACCTCTTATTATCGCCGGTGAAGCTCAAGAGCAGCGCGCGGTGCAAACTTTAGAATTTAAGCTATCTCGATGAGAAAACGCATTCATCAAAGCCTCAAAATCGGTTTAATTAGCCTGAGCTTACTTGTCGGCTCACCGGCACAAGCGGAAGAAGAAAAAGCACCACCGATTTCTTCGTGGCTATATAAACAATTAACTAAAACTGAAAAGCTGATTAGCAGCCAAGCTTATCCACAAGCGCGTAAAAAACTAGCAAAAATTATCCCCGAATTAAAAGATGAAAGTTACGAGCAGGCGCTCGCCTTGCGTAGCTTGTCCTCTGTTTATGCGCTAGAAAATAATTATAGGAAAGCCGCTCAATCATTAGAGCAATGCCTCGCCAGCCAAGCCTTACCTGAGAAACAACAGCAACAAGCCCTGCTAAATTTAGGCCAGTTATATATGGCTACGGAACAATATCAAAAAGCAGTTAATACCTTACAGCCTTGGGTAGAAAAGAATCCGACGCATTCAAATCAGCAAGTTTCTGTGCTACTAGCTAATGCTTACGCGCAATTAAAACAATACCGCAAAGCTTTGCCCTATATAGAGCAAGCGATTAAACAGTCGAAAAAACCACAAGAAAGCTGGTTTCAACTCAACCTCGCGCTGCATTATGAATTAGAAAACTACTCAGCGGCAGCCCGTATTTTAAAAAAGCTGATCGCCAATTACCCAAATAAAAAAGCTTATTGGCTACAACTTGCAGCAACATACCAACAATTAAATCGATTTAAACAAGCACTCAATATTCAGGACCTCGCTTATAGAAAAGGCTACCTCCGAACCGAAGCGCAAATTTTACAGCTGTTTAATTTATACATGTACAACAAACAGCCCTATCAAGCGGCCAATTTATTAGCCAAAGAGTTAAAGAGTCAACGAGTCAAGAAAAACTCCGCACATTGGGAGTTACTTGCTAGCGCATGGACTAATGCAAGGGAATACGAACAAGCCATTGCCGCACTAGAAAAAGCTTCATCCCTGAATAATAAGGGTGAACTTTACTTACAGCTGGCTCGTATTCATGTTGAACAAGAACTTTGGCAAGATGCCATTGCTGCTACCAATAAAGCGCTGAAAAAAGGCGGATTAAAGCAAACCGGAGAGGCTTATATTTTACTAGGTATGAGCCTTTATGAAACAGAGCAATTATCTGCAGCTAAAAGCGCATTTCAAAAAGCTAGAAAATACAAAAAAACGAGAAAATCCGCTACCCAGTGGTTAAATTATGTGGAAAATAGTAATAATCAGGCATAAACTCGCTTGATTACGCTCCCTCTCCTGCTCAATGCAGTTGACTTAAGCCCTCTCTTGCTGGAGAGGGTTGGGAGAGGAGAATAAAATCATGCATTTATAATCCCCTCATCCAACCTTCTCCCTCTGGAGAAAGCTTTTAGGCTTGTGTAGCTACCTTAGCAACACAAAAGACAGCTCTAAGCGCAGCAAATCTTTTCTCAAGGAAGTTAGACTTATGCCAGCAAAAAAGCGCAGCTCATTCTCACTACACTTCACCATTAGCTCATTATTTATTAGCCTTACGTTAATATTTGGCGCTGCACTCAGCTGGCAACACTACAGCAAAACATCAGAACTTCTTATTGCCGGTGGCGATCTAGTTTTCGAACAAATCAATCGAGAGCTTACTCTCAATTTTGGCGGCTTACTTAAATCAGCCAATCAAAGCATTAGCCTATTAGCACTATCTCCGATTACTCAAGCAAACTCTTTAGATGAACGACTAAAATCACTGCCTTTATTCAGCACGGCATTACACAATGAAGATAAATTATCGGCTATTCAAATTGCTTACCCAAATGGCGATTACTTTATTCTGCGCCCGATTAATTCTGAACTTCTGCGCCAGACCTTTAATACACCTCAAGACGCGGCTTTTGTGGTGGATAATATCAGTACCAATGCACACGGCCAGCGCAACTTAGTCAGAATTTTCTATACTAGCCAGTTGTTAGAGCTGAGCCGAGACCCAGCTACTGAAACAAGCTATGATCCACGTATTCGACCGTGGTATACACAAGCACTAGAAGAGCCTGTTGCCAGCTCTACTGCCCCGTATTTATTTTATTTTATTCGCCAAGTCGGTACAACGCTAACACTGCAAGCACCAACTAAAGGTGTTGTTATTGCTGTAGATGTAACACTGGGTCAGCTATCTAACATCCTTAGACAAAATACAGCAACGCCCAATACCAAAATCGTTGTTTTCGAGAAAAATGGTGATGCACTGGTTTATGGCGATATTAATCGCCTTATTATTGAAACGACAGAGAACAACTTTAAAATAGCTAAACTTGATGAGCTGGGCAGTGATGTACTTGCCTTTTTGAGTAAAGATTTGCAGCTTGTCTCACAACCGCTTAATTTTATGTTCAATCAGCAAAAGTGGCTCGGAGCGATACGCGAGATGCACATACCAGAAGGGCTTAACCTTTTTGTCTTAATGGTTTCCCCAGAAGATGAATTATTAAGTACAGCGATCAAAATCCGCGACCAATCAATACTTCTAGCAGCCATTATTATCTTAATCGCCATCCCTATTATTTGGCTATTTGCTCGACAAATATCCAAGCCTATTCGCTATTTAGCGGGCGAAGCCGGACTCATTAGCCGCTTTGATTTCAGTAGCCCCATTACAACTCGCTCCGCTATTACTGAAGTAGAAGAGCTTGCTGTCGCGATGACAATGATGAAAAGCACCATCAGCCAATTTCTCTCGCTTATTCACTCACTTGCCGGCGAACAAAATTTAGACGATCTATTGCAGAGTACAACGCAACAAACTACCCAAATTAGCCAAGCCGACGCCGCTTTAACTTATCTTTATGACGATCAGAAACACTGCTTAAAACCCAGTTTTATGCACATGGGCACACTGGATGTTAAAAATCTTAATGACCTTCCAGAAATTCCTTTCAGCGAAGACAATGAGCTGGCACAAGCCTTAAAGAAAAAAGAAAGCAGCCAAATAGAGCTGTCAGCAGACCAGCCCAATCCATTAAACCCTTTACTCGATAAACTAGAGACTGATGCCGTTAAAATCATAGCTCTACCACTACGTAATAGAGACGAAGAAACCATTGGCTTATTGTGTCTACTTTACAAAAAGCAAAGCAATAATCAGAACAATGAAGAGCATTTAGCTTTCGTACAGCAACTCTCAGACTTTGCCGCAGTTTCTTTAGAAAGTCGGCAATTGCTGATGATGCAAAAAGCCTTACTCGCTTCATTTATTAAGCTAATTGCCGGTGCCATTGACTCTAAATCACCTTATACCGGTGGTCACTGCGCTAGAGTGCCTGAAATCGCCAAATTAATTGCTCAAGCTGCCTGCAATAGCACAACAGGGCCTTATAAAGAATTTGAGCTTGATCAAGATCAGTGGGAATCACTGCATATCGCAAGCTGGTTGCACGATTGTGGCAAAGTTACCACACCGGAATATGTGGTCGATAAATCCACTAAACTGGAAACTATCTACGACCGGATTCATGAGATTAGAATGCGCGTTGAAGTACTAAAAAGAGATGCGGAAATTGACTATTGGCAGCAAATAGCTAAAGGAGCTGACCCTGATTCTCTGCGTATTAATTTAGAATCTAAGTTACAACAGTTAGATGATGATTTCGCCTTTATTGCTGAATGTAATGAAGGTGGAGAATTCATGGCTCCAGAAAAAATTCAACGCCTTACAGAGATTGCCGAATACACCTGGGTGAGAACTTTAGATGACCGACTTGGCGTTTCTTGGGAAGAAAGCCGGCGCCAGCAAAAAACAGCCGCTAAAGCACTTCCAGTACAAGAAAAATTATTAGCTGACAAAGCCGAACATATTATTGAACGCGAAGCAGGCGATAAGATTCCACAGGACAACCCTTGGGGGTTTAAGCTTGATATGCCTGAGCACAAATATAATCGCGGCGAACTATATAATTTAAGCATTGAAAAAGGCACGCTGACCGAAGAAGAGCGCTTCAAAATCAATGACCATATTGTACAAACGATTATCATGCTGGAAAATCTACCTTACCCTAAGCATTTAGCGGATGTACCTCTAGTGGCTGGCAGCCATCATGAAAAAATGGATGGCACAGGCTATCCAAAACGCTTAACTGCCGCAGATATGCCAGTAACCGCGCGCATAATGGCGGTTGCTGATATTTTTGAGGCGTTAACCGCTTCTGACCGACCCTATAAAAAGGCCAAACCGCTCAGTGAAGCGATTCGCATTATGAGTCATATGGCAAAAGATCAGCATATCGATCCTGAGTTATTTCACTTATTTCTAAGCAGCGGTTGTTACTTAGAATACGCGCAGAAGTTCCTTGATCCTGAACAAATTGATAGCGTTGATATTAGTGAGTTTGATATGAGTCATTCGTAAAATTAGCGTATGAAATCGCGGCTAAAAGTCCCTCCCACAAATATTTCTCATAATGAAAGAACCTAAAACCTGATCCAGATACTACTATTTATATTTTTATATCTACGTGTAACATCAAGGTCTAATCAGCACTCACTGGAAAGGCTAGGTGCTTATAAGTTCCTTTACGGATATTAAAAAAAGCTAATTCAGGCAAACTCATTAAGATGCCCATAGCGCCTTTTTTTAAGTTTTCCCCCGAATCAAATGGCCAAGTAAAACTGCCATAAATTCCTATGCTGGTCGCGGTAATTAAATTGAGCGTACCGAATAGCGGCCGTGACCAGACTTGTTCATTAGTAAAAAGTAGAAAGGGTGCATCTAGCTCATTAAACTTATAGTCTTGAGCGCTCAGGGTGTTAAATTCCCGTAGGTAAACGCGCAGATTATTTTCTTCGGCATACATTTTCTCTAATTGTTGCTCTCGAAAAGAGGCCAGTATTTGCTGGCTGTGTTGCTCTGCTATATTTGCAAAGGATAAATAGGGGATAAAGGCCGTAGGGTCTTTATTTATACCGTTTAGTAAGTTAACTAACGGCTCTGCATCGACTTGAGCGTTTTGGATAGCAGCAAAAATTTCAGTGACGCAATTGTGCGTAAATAAATCATAGGGGTAAAGCGCCTGCATCTGCTGAGTAAGATTTGCTTGGTAATTTATTAACCTAGCTTTTGCTGTTTCTACTTCTTGAGCGTTTAATTTTGGCAGTAGGTATATGGGCAAAGATGCTGATTTTGAGGGTAATCTTTGTTCACCGGAGGTTCTGATTTCTTGCCGCTTATTTAATCCACGTTCACGCTCATAGTAGTAATTACTCAATCGTTCAAAATGACTGTAGTCTTTTTCCGTAATTACTTGTTGGCTAAAGAGTTGATGTTTTATTTCAGTAATTGAGCTTAAAGCATCTTTCTGCTGGGCTTTAAAAGCGGCTTTATAGATTTCTACTTCGGCATAAGTAATACTCGGGCTGTTGTCTGCATAAGTATCTAAGAACACCCAGTGGCCGGAATTAATCGAATAAGAAAGGCTGATAATTCGTGCATATAATATCAAGGCAGCATTGCCTGAATCAGGCCGTTTTGAGTTTAGTAGACTAAACAAGTTATCGATTAAATTAGCCTGTAACTGCCTTATTTTTTCAACTTCTACACTGGACAGTGAGAACAGCTGATGTTCAGGGGAAAAGTAGCTGGATTTGTTTAACGGGCTGTTATTTTCTAGGATTTGTAGAAACAATAGCTGGCTAACGGTATCAATATATTGCTGAGCAAACGAATAAGGCACCGATATAAAGATGTTTTTTCTTAAGTGTAAAGTATTTTCAGGCCAGGGCTGCGGCTTAATTTTGACTAGCTTTTGTTTCAGGTGAATGTTTCTTTGCTTTAAAAATGTACTACCTAGTCTAGACTTTATCTGTGCATTAATTTCTTGGTTATTAATCAAATCTGTTTTTGCGGTATAAGCATTTTGGCTAAATAACCCCGCGCCACGAATAGTTAATAGTGAGTTAAAGTCTATCGTTTTTGGCTCTAATAAAGCAAGATTGAGTTGAATTTCTTTAAGCAGAGTATCTTGTTGTTTTTGCTGTAAAAAACGCAGATTAAAGTGATCTCGTAACTGGGCATATTGTCTGGGCTCAAGCTCTATGTTGGTTTGATAAAGGGTTCTATTTTCTAAATATCGATATTGGAAGTCAAAACCTGAGCTAGCCTGCTTGACTAATCGAATGATGCCGCCCGGAAAGTGCTGAAAATGGTACGTTTCCTTGCCGAAACGGAGTGCCGTATGGCCACCACTAGCCGTGCCTTCGCTGGCATTAATATAAAGATAATTTACCGTTTGGGCATAAAGGTTTTGCGCGCAGATTAAGTTAAAAATTAAACATAAAAGAATTGAGTTAAAATTGGGCGGACTAAAGTCCGCCCAACAGCTGCCCTTACTGCTGATCATAACCTTTTTGAATGATTAGCATTCTGCTTTCCTTAGAGTCTGCTAAACTCTTTTTATAGGTTTCATAAACACTACCGGTTAATTTAGCTTTTTTCAATGCACGGCCAATACCGATTAAGGTATTTTCATCATCTTCCCAATTGCTAATGCCTGCTTCGGTAGCGATTTCAGAGATACCTTGAACATAAGCTGCACGTTCAAACCCTGCTGTTGAGAGGTAAGCCGTGGTGTAGTCCATGATTTGAATTTGATATTCTTTATCTGCATCTTTAGATGACGATGAAGGACTACTGATAATTGAGCTAACAGAATCAGATATGCTCTTTGAACTATCCGAAAGACTGCCCGAGCTAGCCGAAAAAGAACAGCCTTGCGACAGGCCAGCCGCTACAAAGATAGGGAGTAGGTAAGATTTAATTTGCATGATAAGCCCTTAGGTATGGTATTTTGTTCTGCAATATAACGAACTAAAATGATAATAATAGATACTTTATGCTCTCATGAATATAAAAATTAAGATTATTTTTATTGGGGTATGCACTTAAAACGGAGTGCTAATAACTCGTAGGGCGGACTTCAGTCCGCCATTGCTATGAAGTCCACCCTTGTAATAGAGTGAACGTCCCGTGTTAAATGCGTAGCTATTTTTTGCTAACAAATCGAATGACCTGGTATTTAGCGAGTACGCTATTTCCAGCTTTTTAAGCTTACGCTAGAATGCGTAAGTCTATTTTTAAACTAGAGGTATATATGACTAAATCCGCTATTTTATTTGCAGATGCCAAAACTGTTATTCCAGGAGGCGTGAATTCGCCAGTACGGTCTTTTAGTGGCGTAGGTGGAACGCCTGTTTATATTGATCGAGCAAAGGGTGCGTATCTTTATGATACTGAAGATAAGCAATACATAGATTATGTGGGTTCATGGGGACCCATGATTGTGGGTCATGCCCATCCCGATGTACTGCAAGTAGTAAATGAAACAGCGGCAAAAGGTTTAAGTTTCGGAGCTCCAACTGAGCTTGAAACTTTAATGGCGAAAAAAATATGTAAATTAGTCCCATCAATCGAACAAGTACGCATGGTTAGCTCGGGGACTGAGGCGACTATGAGTGCTATTCGCTTGGCACGAGGTCATACAAAGCGGGATAAAATAGTAAAATTTGAAGGCTGTTATCATGGTCATTCGGATTCATTACTGGTTAAAGCGGGGTCGGGCGCTTTAACCCTAGGTGTACCAAGCTCGCCTGGCGTGACTGCTGCGGTAGCGGAAGATACAATTACCTTGGCTTACAATGATAGCGATGCCGTTAAACAAGCCTTTGCTGACATTGGTGAGCAAGTTGCAGCAATTATTGTCGAGCCAGTAGCAGGCAATATGAACTGCGTTTTGCCAGCCCCAGGTTTTTTAGACACATTGCGAGCAGTGTGTGATCAATATGGCGCATTGTTAATTTTTGATGAAGTAATGACTGGTTTTCGCGTAGATAAACATTGCGCGCAAGGGCTATATAATATTAAGCCAGATTTAACCACTTTAGGAAAGATTATTGGCGGTGGAATGCCGGTCGGTGCTTTTGGTGGTTCGCATGAAATTATGAGCTCTTTAGCTCCAGTAGGCCCTGTTTATCAAGCAGGGACTTTATCGGGAAATCCGGTAGCCATGGCGGCCGGTTATAAAACTTTAGAATTGTTATCAGCATCAAATTTTCATGAGCAATTAAGCGCTAAAACTCTCACTTTAGCAGAAGGTATTCAAGCTAAAGCAATTGCCGCAAATATTGGTATGTCGATCAATGTCGTAGGTGGTATGTTTGGCTTGTTTTTTACTCAAGAGGATCATATTAGTACTTTTGATCAGGTTATGCGTTGTAATCAAGAACTGTTTAAACAGTTTTTTCATGGCATGTTAAAAGAAGGCATATACCTTGCGCCGTCAGCCTTTGAAGCAGGCTTTGTTTCTGCTGCGCATAGTGATGCCGATATTGCCGCCACTATTAATGCGGCTGAGCGTGTATTAAATCAATTATAAATAAAGTCCGAGGGTGGGGTTCATAACCCACCCTCCCTGCTATGCCTACTTATTTACCTACAAAAAAAGACCTTTTTTCGCGTTTTTCTGCGACTGAAAGCGTTTTAATTCATCAAGCGATTTCACTCGTCGAAAATTTACCCAATGACGACACCAAACGCCCGCTAGGGCTTGATGTCGCATTAAATTTATTACCGCTCAATGTGGATTTGGAAACGATTTTGGCGGCCATTTTAAGTGACTGGCGTTTAAACGACTATCCTATAAAAACAGAGTTTGGCTCTACTGTCGCAAGTTTAGTGGCTAATGTTAAAGAGCTTAATGGACTCAATATCTATTCTGAAAGTATTGCAACTAAAGCGGCTCAAGTTGAAATATTAAGACGCATGCTATTGTCTACCGCTGATGATATTCGTGCGATTTTGATCAAGCTTGCCTATCGTTTGGCACGATTAAAAAAAATACCCCAAGAAAATGAAGACATGCGCCATTTTATTGCGCAAGAAACCCTAGATCTCTATTCGCCTATTGCTAACCGCCTCGGGATTGGACAATTAAAATGGGCCTTAGAGGATTATGCATTTCGCTATTTAGAGCCTAGCCATTACCTTTCTGTCGCTAAAGCATTAGAAAACAAACGCATCAATAGAGAAGACTGTATTGCTGGGTTCATTACGCGATTGCAAGAAAAGCTAAACCTTGTCGGAATCAAAGCGGAAATCAAAGGCCGACCTAAGCATATCTATAGCATTTGGCAAAAAATGCAACGTAAACAGCTACCCATAGAAGAACTATATGATTTGTTAGCTGTACGTGTCATGGTTAATGAAACAGCTCAATGCTACGAGGTTTTAGGCCTAGTGCATCAGCATTGGACTAGCATTCCTAAAGAATTTGATGACTATATTGCTAATCCTAAAAATAATGGCTATCAATCCTTACATACAGTTATTTTGACCGAAGATGCGGATCGCATAGAGGTGCAAATACGTACTAAACACATGCATGATTTTGCTGAGTTAGGGGTCGCTGCGCACTGGCGTTATAAAGAAGGTAGTAATCAAGATATTGCGACTGAAAAAAGTATCGCAGCATTGCGTCAACTTTTAGAGGAAACAGAAAACGACAGCTTACTAAAAAATTTTCGTACCGAACTATTTTGTGATCGCGTTTATATATTAACACCAGCCGGAGAATTAATTGATTTGGTAAAGGGCGCAACGCCCTTGGATTTTGCTTACGCTATTCATACTGATATAGGGCATCGCTGTCGCGGCGCTAAAGTAAATGGCCGTATTGTTCCCTTAACCTATATTTTGCAGACGGGCGAACAAGTTGAAATTTTAACGAATCATGACATTGCGCCCAACCCCAATTGGATTGATCCAAATCTAGCCTATTTAAAATCCCCTAGCGCCATTCAAAAAGTAAGAGTATGGGTTAACCAGCAAAGTAAAGATAAACATAGCTTGATTGGCCAGCAAGCTTTAGATAAAGAAGTAAAACGACTAGGTTTAAACAAATCTTACTTAAGCCGCTTATTGCAACGCTTCAAATTAAAGGGCGTGGATAAGTTATGCATTGCTTTAGAGCGTAAAGAGATTAGCGGTAAGCAATTAAGTCTGGCACTGCAAGAACTTAAGAAACAGCCTAAAAAAGTAGCGGGTAAGAAAAAATCCTCGACTAAAGCGCATTCAGTGGAAATAACCGTTGCTGGATACGATAATATTTTGACCCATTTTGCACACTGCTGTAACCCAAAACAAGATGATAATGTTATCGGCTTTGTCACTCATGGACACGGCATAGCGATTCACAAACTCGATTGCGCACATATTTGTGGGCTTAGCGAAGAGCAGAAAAGTCAGTTAGTTGCCGTTGCTTTAAAAGAATCGTAAAAGCTGTGATTGCTAGACTTAGAAACAAGAAGCATAATCCAGCATAATATCCTGACAAGCGAAAAAAATCCGCGGGTAATCATCGCGGATCACCAGTTTCAACGCATACTCAAAAAACACCGTGAGAGTCATAAAGCGTGCGCCAGCTGCACTGACTCGTAATTTTGTATTAGAGGAGTTACGCCACACGCAAAGCGTCCAAAAAATAGCAGGGGTTAACAAGATAAAATGAACTTCATCCCAACTGGATACAGTGAAATTTCCCTGCATCGCGAGCATGTCAGTAAAGTATAAACTGATATTAAGTAAGATGAAAAACGGCCAGAAAACGACCCATAGTTTTAGCGGGCCAATCCAGGAGTAGAGTAAGTAGTTATAAAATGAAAGACCCTTCAACTCTATACATTCCTGCCCTTGAGCTGGGGCTATAAAAGGCAGCGTTAAATAGATAACACTATAAATTAACAAAGCTATTAATAGTAAATCTAGCGGAGATCCTAGTTGTATATAAGCGAAAAAGATCGGTAATGAGTGGATAAACATGCTAACTGACTCCCTAAATTTATGGCTATAAGCGCAGGTAGGGCGGACTTCAGCCCGCCTGTGTGCAAAGCCTATTTAACCGCTAATGCTATTGACTCAATATCTACTCCTTCTCCTGTGGGAGAAAGCAGGCATGTGGGAATTATAAATGCATAATTTATTCTCCTCACCCAACCCTCTCCAGCAAGAGAGGGCTTAAATCAACAGCATTATCCTTAACCCCGCCCACCACTAAATAATTGATACGCAGGATTCTTAGTTTCTTCTATATAACGAAACCCTAAAGCGTCGAAGCATAACTGCACGGCTATCTTTTGCGATGCTTCAATTTGTACGCCAATCAATACCTTACCAAACGCTGAGCCGTGATTACGATAATGAAATAAACTGATATTCCACTGACTACCTAAAGAAGTTAAAAAACGCAATAAAGCACCTGGGCGTTCAGGGAACTGTAAGCTATAAATAATTTCATTTAACTCACAAGGCGCGTGACCACCTACCATATAGCGGATATGCTCTTTCGCTAGCTCATTTTGAGTCATATCCGTGACAGTAAAGCCTTTATCTTCTAACTGACCAATGATTTCAACTTTATCATTTATATCACCACTACTGGTGATACCGACAAATATCTGTGCGCTACTGTCATCAAAGTAACGGTAATTAAATTCAGTAATGCTACGCTTACCTAAGAGTTTACAGAAGGTTAAAAAGCTACCTGGCTGTTCAGGAATCTTTACCGCCAATAAAATCTCCCTATGCTCTCCCACTTGCGCACGCTCAGCAACATAACGTAAGCGATCAAAATTAATATTTGCCCCGCTTTCTATTGCTACTAAAGCTTTATCGCTAATCTTTTCTCGTTCAACATATTTCTTTAATCCTGCAATCGCTAACGCGCCAGCAGGCTCAGGTATAGACCGCGTATCATCAAAAATATCTTTAATCGCCGCACAAATTTCATCCGTACTAACAGTGATCACCTCATCGACTAGATTTCTAGCCAGACGAAACGGCTCTTTACCAATCTGCTTTACCGCGACACCGTCAGTAAACAATCCGACTTGTTTTAGTGTTACCCGTTTATGGGCTTTTAATGCTTGCTGTAAGCAATTAGAATCATCTGGCTCAACGCCAATAATTTTAATATCAGGACGTACAAATTTTGCATAAACCGCAATGCCTGCAATTAAACCACCACCACCAACAGGGACAAAAATGGCCTCAATAGCATCCGTTTTTTGACGTAAAATTTCCATCGCCACGGTGCCTTGTCCAGCAATGACCTCCGGATCATCGTAAGGGTGCACAAAAGTCATCTTTTTTTCTTTTGCTAATGTTTTGGCATGCGTATAAGCATCATCAAAAGCATCGCCAAATAAAACAACTTTTGCCCCGCGCGCGCGTACCGAATTCACTTTAATTTCAGGCGTGGTTTTAGGCATAACAATTAAAGCCTTGATGCCTAGTTTTTTAGCCGATAAAGCCACGCCTTGCGCATGATTTCCTGCTGATGCGGCAATCACACCATGACTTCTTTCTTGTTCTGTTAAAGAGGCAATTTTGTTATAAGCGCCCCGTAATTTGAAAGAAAAAACTGGCTGTAAATCTTCACGCTTTAAAAAAACCTGGTTATTAATACGCTCAGATAAGACTGGAGCAAAATCCAAAGGACTTTCTTCAGCAACATCGTAAACTTTAGCGCGTAATATTTTTTCTATGTATTTTAGGGTCATAAATTAAAAAGGCTGAGTTCGATCATTGAAGCATTATCTTGCGTGTTTTCTCAATGCTTGAGTATAGCTTATCGGTAGTGCGCCGTGTTTCCAAGGCACCTAGACTCCAATACATAGAGATCAGATGGCGTTGTCCTTAGCTTAACTAAGCAAGTAAGGCTTTAGAAATGATGGTTTATATACTAAATGCTTTTAAGGCGCTTAATCTGACGGCGAATTGCCGAGTTAAGTGTGCCTTTTTTATAGCGTCCTTTAAATATATGCTGAATTCGATAAACACTAGGAATATCAATGGCAACCCCTTGGCTACGAAGTAACCACCGAAAAGCTCTATCTTCATAGGCTTTACACCAGTGTTCAGCAGGTTTCTGGTAAATACTAATATTATTGCAATAACCACAGGAGCGAGCCACATCACCATGGGTTATTTGCAATGGGCCTGTTGCACGATTAACATTCATAACACTGAATGTGTTGGTGTCAATATCTAATAGCTGAGGTTCTGCGCCCTTTACTAGAATAGGATCATCCTCTGCTAATAATGTAGTAATACGTTCAGTCTGAGGGAATAGTAATACGTCTTTTCTACCCTGTAGCGCATCTGCTAAGCTATCTAAACATTGCTCATGAAAGACAAGGTCACAGTCAGTAAACCAAATCCAATGAGCCTTAGTGGAAAGCGCTGCTTTATTACGACCTATACTGCGTCTGAATAGCATTTCTTTAGGTAGCTCTTGCCAATTCCAGGTAACATTAGTAACTTTCTTGTTGCCAAAAAAATCTAGCATCTCCACTGTTTTTGAATCTTCGGCAGAATAAAAAACAGTCACTATAAGGTCTAATTTAGTTGGCGGATAATTTACTAAAGAACTTAATTGGTAATCTAATAAATAAGCATAGTTCCAGCAATGACTTACCAGCTCTAAGGTTAAATACCCTGTATTAGATGTTATTTCAGAATCAGAAGGAATTGAAGGTAAAAAATAGTTGGCAGGTATTTTTCCACTCGCCGCAAAGCGAAAAAAATACTCGTGAAAAATATCACTCCAGTGAGCTTGTCTCCCCTTAGCTGGTGATTCTTTGTTATCCATATTTTATTTTTGAACTAATAGTTATAAATTTATAGTGTAATCTAGGTTCATTATCATGAATCTGCTTTATGATACCTGATCTTCACTTTTTAAGTGATAGCAAATATTATAAAGTGGAACCCATACAGGTAAGCTCTTATGGAGCACCAATCCTAGCACGTTAATAGACCTAGATTTACCAGTCCTATGAAACTAAATTACAAACCAGTCAGCGTGGTAATTGCTTCCGAAAAATTGCCTTCCATTAAGCTGAATTAAGCACCAATATAAGTAAACACTTTTTGGGCAAAAACACGATTTACTTCTCGACACTCCTCCAATACTCCGTCGAAAGAAATTGCCCTTGGTATCACTTTTGAAAAATCATCAAACGACGAAACCAAAGGCATATATTTAAAATCAAAAAACTTTGACGAATTGGGCAGAATTACAACTTTTTTTCCACACAGTATTGACCAATACATAGCATGATAACTGTCTGTTACAACGTGATCTGAGGACTTTATTGCTGCAACAATATTTTCCAAGGTATCCGAGTTTGATACTACGTGAAAATCTCGAATTTTTCCTACCTTTTCTTTATTTTTAAGTGTTCTACGGTGCATAATTAACACCGTGTCTCGCTCCACCACAGCGGGAATATCGAAAATAGGGTGAAGACAACTTGCACACGGCACCCAGCTTGCCCCCCCCTTAAAATCACGCACACCAACCATTCCAAATCTATTGATATCAACATTATATTTAGGGTGATGATTTTTTATATTCTTACTATTATGCCCAACTCCCCACAATACGATCTTTTTGCCTTTGGATGCTAAATATTCAAATAATCGCATCTGAAATGCAAAACTATTCCGGTTTAACAGCCCGCCCCCACCAACAATTATATGGCTATTCGACACAATATCAGACCAACCTGAAGTGTAATTCATGTCATTTTTTTTAAACCCGTTAATATCAAGAGCTGTATTATTTAGTTCACTAAAATAGTGATATGGCGCACTAAAGTAATCACCGGCATTTGCATAATCAATTCTGTGAATACTTGCAATACCTGGAATACTCTGTTGATTTTTCTGAATTTCAGTTAGTATTTTCCAACGGGTTGGATATTGTAAAAAAAGCGATTTCATAATCCTAATATACTCAAGTTATAGTAATACCTTCGCCAAAAATCAGGCCACATTAGCATGAATTTTACCAATCCCTGCGTCTTGAAAAACCTTATCGGTCATTAAAACTCCTCTGCATTTAGGCTAAGCGAATCAATAATGTCCTAGTACTTTACCGATCTCTGACCTTCTTTCGTGTGTTTAAAGTTCTCGTCAATTTGGTGAATATATTGTATTTTATATTTTATTCAGTTGAAATATGTAGTTAATTCCATCAAGGTTGTAACAATTGCGCGTCTAAATTTGCGCAGCTTAGAAAAACAACCTAATAATCGACTGGCGAGTATTTTATCACCTACACTTTTCTCATACCTCCCAGAAACAGGCCAATTCCAAAACCTTTTTATCTCAGGTAGGTTGGTTATTCAATATATTGCTGTGTATTAAAACAGCCGAAAAATAACAGAGTCAACATAATGGGTTTAATTACAACTATAAATACCAAAATTGCACAGCGACACGCAGCGGCACTTAATTCAGCCTCCAAAAAAGATATACGGTATCTGGTATCCAACCAAAACTGGTCAATTCACCACGACGGTGAATGTCTAATGCAAAATTTGCCTACCCTGACAGGAGAACTGACCATCAGTCAAAAAGGCATTAATCACGGTATATTGCACTACGGAGGTATAGCAGATGCACTGAGCAGTGGAAAAATGCGTTGGCCAGACAGTAATCAGGTGCATTGCGGCCTAACCTGGTTTCATATTTTGGAGAATGACAAACGCCTACAACTCGTCAATGCTCTCGATAAAAGGTTGGCGTTTTGACATTCTTCCTGTCAAAGCACTATGGATCGCCTAATTAGTGCAGGCGCCGACCCCAGAAAATGCCATGTAATTCCTTTAGGCGTAGACCCAAATAAATTTCAGCCAGCAACCACAGAACAGCGCAATCAACTACGTACACAGCTTGGCATTTCCGAGCATGCAAAAGTAATTGGGTCGTTTCAAAAAGATGGTAAAGGTTGGAATACGGGGCGACAACCAAAACTTGAGAAAGGGCCTGATATATTATGTGACGTGGCAGAAGGTCTCGCAAAAAACCATGAGGTCTTTGTAATTCTTAGTGGGCCTGCACGCGGTTATGTAAAACAACGACTGGAAAAATCTAACATCTCTTATTTTCATACAGGCTACTTAAAACATGCGAATGATGTAGCTCCATTTTTTGCAGCATTGGATGTTTACTTGATTAGTTCGAGAATAGAAGGTGGGCCTAAGGCAGCCCTTGAAGCGCCCGCAAGTGGCATACCTTTGGTGAGCACTGCGGTGGGTATGGTACCTGATATAATTACTCACGGCATAAATGGATTGATAAATGAAGTAGAAGATGTACGCGGCTTAATAGAAAGCTGTGAGAAAGTATTCAATTCCTCTGATTTAGCAAGTAAGTTATGTTTCAGTGGTCGTCAACTTGCGGAGTCTTTGTCTTGGCAGATTATTGCCCAACGATACTACAATGAATTGTATTTACCCTTATTACAAAATACTTAAACTGGTTTGAGGTCATTTATCGAACATCAAAGCCAAAAACTGCTAGAAAATTTAGTTTGTGTAGGAAAAACATTCCTATGCGTAGCTATTTTAAAGAAAATTACTATAAATGATCATTTGCAGGTAACAGGCAAAGGACGAGAACAGTATATTTTAGAGCACCCTCAAGATGCTGAAGATATAAGAAGCTTAGTTGCTGCTAGATTATAAAAAGTTAGAAGAATATTGATACTTGTAAAAATTCGCCATCTAGTTGAATATTATGGCACTATACAAATAATACTCTAACTTTGTAGGCTGAGCTTCATATTCTTCTACCATTTTCCTTGAAATCAATTACTTTGCTGTTTAAACTCATTCCTTTAACAGCGAAACCCCATTTTCGGCAAGCCCT
>CBDVDU010000002.1:0-30964 GCA_965372825.1 uncultured Gammaproteobacteria bacterium
CTAGATGGCACGAATTGCCGGAATTAATGTACCAGATCATAAACATGCAGAGATCGCTTTAACTGCAGTTTATGGCATAGGTAAACCAACTGCAATTAATATCTGTAAAGAAGTTGGTATAGAACGGACAATTAAAATTAAAGAGTTGAATGAAGAGCAGTTAGAAGCTATTCGTGAGGCAATTGGAAAGATTGTTGTTGAAGGTGATCTACGACGCGAAGTGTCAATGAACATAAAGCGTTTAATGGACCTTGGATGCTATCGTGGTATTCGCCATAGACGTGGACTACCATTGCGCGGTCAGAGAACGAGAACAAATGCTCGTACTAGAAAAGGACCTCGTAAACCTATTAGAAAATAATAAGTAGAGTTAATAAAAATGGCTAGTTCAAATCGTACTACAAAGAAAAAAATAAAAAAGGAAGTTGCAGACGGGATAGCGCATATCCATGCAACTTTTAACAATACAATAGTAACAATTACTGATCGAAAAGGAAATGCTCTATCTTGGGCTACTTCTGGCGGTTCTGGTTTTAGAGGCTCTAGAAAAAGTACGCCTTTTGCAGCTCAAGTAGCCGCAGAACGTGCTGGTAAAGTGGCTCAAGAATACGGAATGAAAAACTTAGATGTTATGATTAAAGGACCTGGTCCTGGTCGTGAGTCTGCAGTAAGATCATTTAATAACCTAGGGTTCAAAATTGGCAATATCGTTGATGTTACGCCTATCCCCCATAATGGTTGTCGTCCGCCTAAGAAACGTAGGGTATAGATAGGAGTATAAAATGGCAAGATATTTAGGACCAACTTGTAAGTTAAGCCGTCGTGAAGGTACTGATCTTTTTCTGAAAAGCAGAGGAAAGTCCCTAGAAGGTAAATGTAAGCTAGATCAGCGCCCTGGTCAGCACGGAACTAAGAGAGCTCGTGACTCTAACTATGCTTCACAGCTTAGAGCTAAGCAGCGTATTAGACGTATCTACGGTGTGCTTGAAAAACAATTTAGAAATTATTATAAAGCAGCTGAATTACAAAAAGGAGCGACAGGTTTAAATCTGTTAAACCTTTTAGAGTCTCGATTGGATAATGTTGTTTATAGAATGGGCTTCGCAGCTACAAGAGCGGAAGCAAGGCAGCTTGTTAGTCATAAATCCATTTTAGTAAACGATGGAATTTTGAATATCCCTTCTGCACAGGTGAATGTTGGTGATAAGATTTCCATAAGAGAGAAATCTAAGAAGCAAGTTCGTATTATTGATTCGCTTACAGTTGCTGATCAGTATGGTTTCCCTGCATGGCTAGAAGTAAATCCTAAGGAATTTACTGGATCTTTTAATTCTTTACCTGATCGTGCTGATCTGGGTTCTGATATTAATGAGCAGTTAGTTGTTGAGTTATATTCTAAATAATATTGTTGGGGTTTTAAATGCATAGTGCTGTTACTGGTTTATTAAGACCTCAGCTTGTTGAGGTTGTTAGTAAGTCACTCAATCATTCAAGAATAGTTATTGAACCATTAGAGCGTGGTTTCGGGCATTCTCTAGGGAATGCGTTAAGAAGGGTTCTGTTATCTTCTGTTCCAGGCTGTGCTGTTGTCAGTGCTGAAATTGAGAACGCGGAACATGAATATTCTGTTATTGATGGTGTTCATGAAGATGTTATTGATATCTTATTGAACTTAAAGCAAATTGCTGTTGTTCTGCATTCAGCGAATGAAGTTACGCTAAGTTTAAGTAAGAGCGGCGCAGGTCCTGTTACTGCAGCTGACATTCAGTTGCCTCATGATGTTGAAATTATTAATCCTGATTTAGTTATTGCGAATTTAACTGAAGAAGGCGCCTTGTCTATGAAGATTAATATTCAGCGCGGTAGAGGCTATGAGCCTTCAAATACTCGTACTGAAGGATTCGGTGTTGGTGTTGTTGGAGCTTTGCAGGTCGATGCTTCTTATACACCTATTGATAAAGTCTCTTATAAAGTAGAGTCAACTCGTGTTGAACAGCGCACTAATCTCGATAAACTTACCATTGAATTAGAAACTAATGGTACTGTTGATCCTGAGGCCACTATTAAGTTAGCTGCAACAATCTTACATGATCAATTATCAGTGTTTGTTGACTTTGAAAAAGTGAATGATCAAGTTGATGAGGTTATTGTAGAGCAAGTTGAGCATATTGATCCAACGCTTCTACGTCCTGTAGATGATTTGGAGCTTACAGTTCGGTCGGCTAACTGCCTTAAAGCAGAAAATATATATTACATTGGTGATCTTATTCAACGAACTGAGTTTGAATTGTTGAAAACACCTAATCTAGGTAGAAAGTCGTTAACTGAGATAAAGGATGTGTTAGCTCTGAAGGGACTTTCTTTGGGAATGCGTCTAGAGAATTGGCCACCTGAAAATTTAGCTGAGCAATCTCAAGCGATTTTATAAAATAAAAGGTTTATTTGTATGAGACATCGTAAGTCTGGTAGACAATTAAATAGAAATAGCAGTCATAGAAAAGCTATGTTTAGTAATATGACTACTTCTTTATTTAAAGAAGAATTAATTAGAACTACTTTACCTAAAGCAAAAGAATTACGTTCAATTGCTGAGCCACTTATTACTTTATCTAAAAACGATTCTGTTGCTAATCGTCGTTTAGCTTTTGCTAAATTGAGAGATCGTGATATTGTTACTAAATTATTCAATGAGCTTGGTCCTCGTTATCAAGCCCGTCCTGGTGGTTATTTACGTATCATGAAGTGCGGATTCCGTACTGGTGATAAAGCACCTATGGCATATGTTGAATTGGTTGATCGTCCTGAATTGGATGTAACTGAAGATTAATACTCTTTAGGTTTTAAAGTTCAAAAAAACCAGCTTCGGCTGGTTTTTTTGTGCCTGTTGTATTTTTCTCTTTTTGTAGGCTTATGCTGATTTTCTATTAATATCTCTGTGTTCTTACTAGTTGTGGATTTTTAAGCTTCTTTTAGGGTTTATTTTGTATATAAAATCAGATAAATTTGGCCGTTTAGACGCATAAAAAAGGTACAATATAGCTTCGACAAATTTTATTTGGGTAATGTAGTGACACAGCGAATTATTAAAATTGCAACTCGACAAAGTGCTTTAGCTTTATGGCAAGCTGAATACGTTGCAACTAGACTAAAAGAAGCGTATCCCGGTATTCAAACTGAATTAGTAAAAATGCTAACTAAAGGCGATAAAATTTTAGATGCGCCATTAGCAAAGATTGGCGGTAAAGGCCTTTTTGTTAAAGAGTTAGAGCAGGGGATGCTTGACGGGATTGCCGATATTGCTGTTCATTCTATGAAGGATGTGCCGATGGAATTTCCAGAGGGATTACACTTGGCGGTTATTTTGCCGCGCGAAGACCCCTGTGATGCCTTTGTATCTAATAAATACAGTTGTATGGAGGATTTGCCTGCTAATGCAAGGATAGGTACTTCTAGTTTGCGTAGGCAATGCCAAGTATCTGTGCGCTTCCCGGATGCACAAATTTTATCTTTACGGGGCAATGTCAATACGCGCTTAGCAAAGCTTGATGCTGGTGAATTTGATGCAATTATTCTAGCGGCTGCTGGATTGATGCGTTTAGGTTTTACTGATAGGATTACACAAAAACTTGATACTACTGTTAGTTTGCCTGCTGTTGGACAAGGTGCTGTTGGTATAGAGTGCCGTGTAGACGATGTTGAATTAAACCAATTACTTGCGGTATTACAAGATGCAGATAGTTGTATTACAGTCGGCGCTGAGCGTGCTATGAATAATCGTTTAAATGGCGGATGTCAGGTGCCTATTGCCGGTTTTGCTGAATTACAGGGTGATCAGTTGTTTATGCGTGGTTTGGTGGGCAAGCCAGACGGAACTCTTATTTATAGAGCTGAAAAAACTGGCCCTGCATCTGAAGCTGAAGCTATTGGCCGAGCAGTGGCTGAGGAATTACTTGCAAGTGGTGCAGGTGATATTTTAAGCGAGTTGTATGCTTAATGCCCTCAGTGCTTTATGCTAGTTATCGCCAATGGGTAAACGTATATTAGTCACTCGACCTTATAATCAAAGCGCTAATTTATGTAGCTTCATAGAGCAGCAGGGTTGGCAGGCTATTAAATTTCCTGTTATTGAGATTCAACGTAAGGCTTTATCTGAAAAGGATTCTTTGCACTTACAGCATATTGAACAATATAAATATGTATTTTTCATTAGTGTTAATGCAGTTAATTTTGCATATGAAATATTAAATCACGATTTTGAACGCTTAAAACAAGTAAAGTGCATTGCTGTAGGATTAGCTACATATAATCAATTAATTGATTATGGTGTTACTAATGTACTGTTACCTGATTTAGAGTTTAATTCTGAAGGCATACTGGCGATTCCAGAGTTGCTGGATTTAAGTGGTCAGTCTTGCTTAATTATTCGCGGGGCAGGCGGACGTGAATTATTAGCCAGTACTTTGCAAGCAAGAGGGGCTTCTGTTGACTATATGGAGGTTTATACTAGAGAACCGGTCTCTTATTCTAGTGAAACCGTTAATTTGACTCTAGATGCTGGTAATTTGGACGCTATCGTCATCTATAGTGCTGAAGCTTTGCAAAATCTTATGCAGATTGCTGTTGAAGTTAAGAAAAAAAATAGCTTGTTACTAATTCCATTAGTTGTAATTAGTCGGCGAGTTTATGCTGTAGCCAAAGATATTGGCTTTACGAAAATTATTATTGCCAATGAAACTACTGATGCGGCAATGATAAATGCATTAAATAATGGGGAAAACTGTGGCGGAAGTAACTGAAAATATAAATCAGCAAGAAGCACCGCTAAGTCCTGAGGTTAAAAAATCTAGGAATGGTGCTTGGTTTGGTGTAGTCATTTTATTAATTGTTATTGGTCTTGCTGGGGCTGGTTATCTTTTATTACAGCAGTTGCGTGATAAACAGCAAGATTTGGGGGGCGTACTTAGTAAAGATAGTCAGCAAATGATTGAGCTGACTAAGCAGATTTCAGGGTATCAAAGCCAGTTAGTCGCTATTCAGCATCAACTGTCTAGTTTAAACTCTGAAGTGGGTAGTAAAGACTCTAATTTTGATGCTAAGTTGAATGAACTTAGTGCTCTACATACTGAGCGTTTAGAGAATACATCCGGACGTATTAATGAATCTATATTACGTATTCAAAGACAATTGGGTAAAACGCGTGGCGATTGGTTAGTTGCTGATGCAGAATATTTGCTTAGTGTTGCTAATCGTCGTTTACATTTGATGGGAGATGTAGACACAACGATTGAGGCATTAAAAGCTGCAGACCAGCGTTTGCGTGAAAGTGGTGATACAGCAGCTTTTAAAGTGCGCGGGCAGATTACTAAGGAAATTTCAGCTGTCAAAAAGGTGCATCTGGCTGATGTTGTGGGCATTTATTCTACTTTAGAAATGTTAGAAGAAGATGTTGCTAAGTTAAATGTGTTTCTTCCTTACGCGGGTAAAGGCTTGTCTTCGGATGGCGTTGCTTCTAATACTAAGTCTTTAGTTGAAAATGATATTAATGCTAAGCTTGATAATGCTTTGGTTGCTATCGAAGGGATTGTTACCATTAGACGCTTAGATAGCCCAGTGACCTCTGTTATTACGCCTGAGCAGAAAGCCTTTATTGTTGAGCAACTCAGCACTAAGCTTGTGATGGTTAAGTTAGCTTTAGTCCAGCAGGATGATGAACTATATCAAGCGAGCATTAAAGATGTTCTACAGTGGCTACAGAAAAATTTCACAAAAAATGGAACTTATAAGCAATTTGTACTTGAATTGGACCGATTGAAATCTATCCAGATTCGTAGCAATTTTCCAGACATCAGTCAGTCACTTAAAATGCTGAGAAATATCGCTAAATTAAGGTTAGAAACTGACAAAGCATTACAAGAGCCTGATGCACAAGCTGAATAATAATAAGAGGTTGGCTAAGTGAAGAATATATTGTTTTTTCTAGGGGCGTTGGTATCCGCGCTATTGTTTGCCTTTCTTGTTCATGAATGGTTAGCTCAGTACGATGACCCTGGCTATGTATTGATTGGTGTTGGACATTGGGCCTTAGAGACATCTTTAGTTGTTTTTGCGGTGGCTTTAATTATTGGTTTTTTTGTTTTTTATGTCTTTTTTAGATGGTTAGGTTGGTTGATACGACTCCCAGGTAAAATCAGAATGCGTGGTAAATCGGTTAAATTCAATCGTTCGCAAGATGCTTTGATCTCTGGGTTAGTTGACTCGGCAGAAGGTAATTGGGAGCGCGCAGAAAAAACGCTTATTAGGCATGCCTCAAATAGTGGCGCTCCTTTAATTCATTATTTAACGGCTGCACGTGCCGCTCATTCTCGCGGTGCGCTAGAGAAGCGTGATGAATATTTAACTCGAGCAACAAAAGATGCGCCTGGCTCTGAGGTGGCTGTCGGCTTAACTAGAGCTGAATTGCATTTATCACAAAAACAATTTGATCAGGCATTAGAGACGCTGACAAAATTACATACCTTAGACTCTTCTCATGCTAGTGTTTTACAAATGTTACACCAAACTTATCAACAGTTAGGTGATTGGCAGGCGATTCGTAAGTTATTACCAGCTTTTCATGAAAACAAAGTTTTTATGGAAGCCGAGATTAAACTACTGGAAGTTGAGACATTTAGTCTTTTATTAAAGGAAGCCGCTGAGACCAGTAATGCAAGTGAAATACAGGAGCTTTGGGATAGTATCCCTGCTTATGTTCAAGTTATGTCAGGTGTTCCGGCTATTTATTTTGCTGCGATGATCGATTCTGGTGCCGGAGCTAAAATTGAGAAGAATTTAGTTCGAGCTTTAAATGATCAGTGGGATATGACTTTATTATCTTTATTTGGTAGCGTGCAATCTATTGATTTTCGGGCGCAGCTGGAAATGGCTGAGAAGTGGTTGCTAGAGCATGGTAATGATCCTATTCTATTGCGTGTACTGGGTAAAATTTCGATTAAATGTGAGTTTGCGGATAAAGCCAAAAAATATTTAGCTAAAAGTATAGGTGTTGAGCCTACGGTTGAAGCTTATAGGATATTAGGTAATTATCTATTAGAAGAGGGTGATCAAGAGCGAGCTAGTGAATGTTTTAAGCTCGGGTTAGAGCTCGCATCGAGTGAAGTTATAAATAGCGTAAGCGCCTTACGCTAAGTTATTGCCACCTGACTTGGGTGGGAGTCGTCGTTATTTTACCGTTGCAATAATGGTGGCTCGTGTTGGCGCAGGATGGCCTTCAATTGTCAGATTTGGATCGTTCGGATCTAAAAAATCTTGAAGTGAATTGAACGTCATCCAGGGTGTCGAGCGCTGTTCTTCCATGCTCGTTTGATTTATATCAACAATACGTATATTAATAAATCCACAGCGCGTCATCCAACTTATTAAGGTTGCGCAGCTTGGTAAGAACCAAACATTACGCATTCGCGCATAGCGGCCTTCGGGCACTAATACTTCGCCTTTTTCTCCTTCAATTACCAGTGTTTCTAATACTAACTCTCCACCACTGCGTAAGCGATTACGTAAATCCATTAAATGGTCAATCGGTGAGCGACGGTGATACAGAACGCCCATAGAAAACACGGTATCGAAGATACTGGTTTTTTCAGGGATTTCTTCCAAGGTTAAAGGTAAAACATAGATTGGTACTTCGGTACCATAGAGACGGCGTACTGCTTGAAACTGTAAGACATGTAATTGCACTGGGTCAACGCCAACTACCATCCTTGCGCCAGCACCTAAGATTCTCCAGCAATGATAGCCATTACCACACCCTACATCTAAAACAAGCCTGCTATTTAATGGGCTAATATGATCTTTAATGCGCTCCCACTTCCAGTCTGAACGCCACTCTGTATCAAGGTGTAAACCAAATAAATCATACGGACCTTTACGCCAAGGGAACAGGTTTTTTAAGCCCTGTTCCATTTGCATTCTTTCTGTCTCTAGCAATTGGCCTTCTTGGCCTATGCTAAAGCCTTCGTTGTCTAGTTGAACGCTATGGTTTTTTGGGATAGGTAACTGCTCAACGGCGGCATTCCACATGGAAAAGTTGCCATGTGCTTCAGGGTTAAGTGCCTGATGAATTTGTTCGGGTAATATCATAGCCCAATGCTCGGCATTTGCTTCAATTAGTGTGTCGTATAAGGGTTGATAATCAATCATTTCAAAGCAATCATAGAAGCAAAATTAAAATATTGGAACCAGACTTCAGCATTATTAAAGCCTGAGTTTAGTAGGCGGTTTTTATGTTGGGCGAAGGTTTCGGGAATCAGTACATTCTCTATTGATGCACGTTTTTGGCTAATTTCCATATCACTATAGCCGTTGGCCTTTTTAAAGGCGTGATGCATTTCTGTTTGTAGTTCTTGTTGTCTCGGGTCAGTAAACATCAGTTTTTCTGACAAAATGAGTAAGCCGCCAGGCTTTAAACCGGCGTATATTTTTTTTATAAAGGCATCTCGATCAGCGACGGGTATAAACTGTAAAGTAAAATTCAGCACTACAATAGACGCGTTACTGATGTCCATTTCTTGGATGTCGCGACAAACAAGTTCAACGGGAATGGTTGCTGTGTCTCGATCTATGATTTTTTGGCAACGAGTTAGCATGGCAGGCGAATTGTCTGCGGCAATGATAGAACAATTTTTTGCGGTGATTTTATGGCGCATGGAAAGTGTTGCAGCACCCAATGAACAACCTAAATCATAACAAGTGCTATCATCTTGAGCAAAGCGACTAGCCAGCAAGCCGATGGCCGATATAATAGCACTGTAACCTGGAACGGAACGTTGTATCATGTCGGGAAAAACATCAACTACGCTGTTATCGAATTTAAAACAGCCGACATCGCCAAGTGGGCTTGCGTATAAAGTATCTTTTTGTGAGTTCATTTGGGTAAATATAAAAATAGAAGGCTAATTTTACTTAAAATTAGCCTTCTTGTACGCAGAAATACTGAATTAACCTATCTTTTTAAGGAGATGAGACGGTGGCAGAAATAAGTAATATTGAAATAGAGCGAGTTAAAGCCTTTCTACTAGGCTTGCAGGATAGCATTTGCGCAGGATTGCAAGGTGAAGATGGTGGAGCTGTTTTTGTAGAAGATTCATGGGATAGAGAGGAAGGCGGTGGGGGACGTTCTCGTGTATTAACGAATGGCAAGATTTTTGAGCAGGCAGGGGTTAATTTTTCCCATGTTTTTGGACATAAATTGCCGCCGTCCGCAACGGCTAAGCGGCCCGAATTAGAGGGTCGAGATTTTCAGGCTATGGGCGTGTCATTGGTTATTCATTCAAATAATCCGTATGTGCCTACATCTCACGCTAATGTGCGATTTTTTATTGCAGAAAAAGAGGGCGAAGAGCCGATCTGGTGGTTTGGCGGTGGCTTTGATTTAACGCCTTTTTACCCTTTTAAAGAAGACGTTATTAGCTGGCATCAAGTATCAAAAGCGGCGTGTGATCCTTTTGGTGATGATGTCTATGCAAAATATAAAAAGTGGTGCGATGAGTATTTTTATTTAAAACATAGAGATGAAACGCGTGGTGTTGGGGGCTTATTTTTTGATGATTTAAACGAGTGGGGCTTTGAAAAAAGTTTTGCTTTTATGCAAAGTGTTGGTGAGCATTATTTGCAAGCCTATTTGCCGATTGTTAGTAAACGTAAAGCGATGGAATTTGGTGAGCGGGAGCGCGATTTTCAACTATATCGTCGTGGTCGTTATGTGGAATTTAACTTGGTTTTCGACCGTGGGACTTTGTTTGGTTTGCAAACAGGTGGGCGTACTGAATCGATTTTAATGTCTATGCCGCCCATTGTGCATTGGAAGTATGATTGGCATCCAGAGTCAGGAAGTCCTGAAGCAGTTTTGTATGATGATTATTTACAGCCACATGACTGGTTGGAGATTTAAACGACTAAGGAGCAAGCACGAATAACTTTTATTTTGCTAAAGGGGCGCAGGTCTTTAGCCTGCATTTTAAAGAGCGGACTAAAGACCGCGTCCCAGAGTTGTCGAAGTTATTTTGTGCTCACCATATACTAAAGCTTATTCTTTTCTTCTAACTTAGCAATAACAGCATCTAATGAGCCGTTATCTTTCATCATTTGGTTAAATGTGTCCCGGTTACTGATAATGAGGCTAATGCCTTCAACTTTAAGATCATAGATTAACCACTTACCTTTGCGCAGTGTCATGGAATAATCAATTTTTGCATTAGGTTTACCCGATTGGTGAACGGATGTTTTCACAGTGGTTTTTTTATCATTAGCTGTGATGTTTAGCGGTAAGTATTCAATACTCCAGTTTTGAAACTGTTCGCTGAAGGTCGAAGAGTAGGTGTTAACTAGAAGGCTCTTAAAGGCGTGAATAAATTGTACTTTTTGTTCTTTGCTCGCTTTACGCCAGTGCTTCCCTAAAACTAAGGCTGACATACGCACGGTATCTATGTGAGGGAATATTTCTTTATTCACAAAGTCGCGGACTTCAGTTTTATTTTTGGCAAAAGCAGGGTTTTTTAACTTTTCTTGTAGTGCGTGTGAAGTATTTTCAATAACTAATTGCGGAGCTTGTAAGTTACTTGTTGCAGCGTTGATGACACTGCTTATAAATAAGCAAAAAGTAAGTAGTAAAGTGCGAGTAAATAGTCGAATTTTCATGGTTAGGCTGTCTTAGTAAAGGAATCAGTTTTCTGTACAATGCAAGTTTACAGTGCTTATAAAATAGATAAGCAAACATTAACATATTATAAATAAACGGTATGAATAATAGTATTAATTTCCCTAAAACACGTATGCGTCGTATGCGTGCACATGATTTTTCCAGGCGTTTGATGTCAGAAAATCAGTTAAGTAGCGCTGATTTAATCTATCCTTTATTTGTTCTTGAAGGGGAAAATAAACGTGAATCGGTCGCTTCTATGCCAGGGGTAGAGCGCTTATCTATTGATTTATTAGTGCAAGAGGCGCAGGCGAGTTATGACTTAGGTATTCCTATGATTGCCCTGTTCCCTGTTACGCCTGAAAGTGCTAAGTCAGATGATGCGGCTGAAGCTTATAATCCCGATGGTTTGGCGCAGCGTGCCGTGCGGGCAATAAAAGCTGCTTGCCCTGAATTAGGGGTGATGACGGATGTAGCATTGGATCCATTTACTTCAGATGGTCAAGATGGATTAACTAATAAGAAAGGCTATGTGATTAATGATGAAACTGTAGAGGTTTTAGTTAAGCAAGCAGTGTCTCATGCTCAAGCTGGCGCAAATGTTGTTGCTCCATCAGATATGATGGATGGGCGTATTGGTGAAATTCGTGAGGCTTTGGAATATGCGGGTTATGTGAATACTTTAGTCTTAGCTTATTCTGCTAAATATGCATCTAGTTTTTATGGGCCTTTTAGAGATGCCGTTGGTTCGGCTGGTAATTTAGGTAAAGGCAATAAATATAGCTATCAAATGGATCCGGCTAATTCAGATGAAGCCTTGCGTGAAGTGCAGTTGGACTTGCAAGAAGGTGCGGATATGGTCATGGTTAAGCCGGGTATGCCTTATTTAGATATTATTCGCCGTGTCAAAGATGAGTTTGCTGTGCCTGTTTTTGCTTATCAAGTCAGTGGTGAGTATGCCATGCTTAAAGCCGCTAGTCAGAATGGATGGTTAGATGAGCGACAAGTGGTGTTAGAGTCTTTACTGTCATTTAAGCGCGCTGGCAGCGATGCTATTTTGACTTATTATGCTAAATCGGCAGCGCAGTGGTTAAAGGAGCAGGAGAAATGAGTGATAAAGATCAGTATGCCGTGTTTGGCTCACCGATAAAGCACAGTAAGTCGCCCCGTATTCATCAATTCTTTGCTAAGCAAACAAAACAAAACTTAGAGTATCGTGCAGTATTAGTGCCGGCTGAGCAGTTTGAGCAGGCAGTTAATGATTTTTTTGCCCAAGGTGGGCGAGGGCTTAATTGTACTGTGCCACTTAAAGAGCTAGCTTGGGCGTATGCGGATAAAAAAACTGAGCGAGCCGAATTAAGTAAGGCTGTTAATACGCTTGCTTTGCAAGAGGATGGTAGTATCTTAGGTGATAATACCGATGGTATAGGCTTAGTGACTGATTTGAAACAGAATAATGCGATACAATTCGCAGGTAAAAGGATTCTTATTTTAGGGGCAGGCGGTGCTAGTCGTGGCATTATTGGGCCTATTCAAGATGAATTACCAGAATCGATGACTGTTGCGAACCGTACCATAGATAAAGCACTGAATTTAGCGACTGAATTTGCACATAAAGGGGCTATTAGCGCTTGTGGCTATGCTGACTTGGCTGGATTGTCATTTGATTTAATTATTAATGCGACCTCTGCGAGTTTAAGTGATGATTTACCGCCCTTAGTCGAGGGGTTACTAAAGGAGCAGGGGAGTTGTTATGATTTGGCTTATGCTAATGAGCCAACAGCCTTTGTGCGTTGGGCGCATGAACAAGGCGCACTTAAAAGCTTGGATGGCCTTGGTATGTTAATCGAACAGGCGGCGGAGGCTTTTTATCTCTGGCGTGGCGTGCGGCCAACAAGCGCAGAGCTTATTGGGGTATTGGAAGCTGAGCGAGTAAGTTAAGTATTTTATAGGTTAAAAAATACTGATTAGGCAAAATATAACGATTACAGATAGTTTGTAACTTCTCATTATTCACAGGAAAATACATGTAAAAACATCGTCATTCCCGAAGTCTTTTATCGGGAATCTACGTTGAGCATAGATTCCTGCTAACAGCATGCAGGAATGACGCACTGAAAAAACTACCTGTACCCTTTAATAATGAGAAGTTACGATAGTTTGAACACACTGGGGGTAAGATGATTATATTCTTGAGAGATATTCCAGAAAACACAAAGCACAGCGATATTATTGCGTTTGTTGAGCCAGCACTTAAAAAAAGATGGTTTCAAAAAAAAGCCGAAATTGTTGATCTGAAAGTTAGACAATTAAAAGACCCTCATTCTGAAGAGTCTGAATTTCATGGAGTAGTCGCTATAGAACCTGATAAAGCAGGGTCAAAAGCTATACAGATGCTGAATAGAAAGAAATTTTTAGACAAGTATATAGCTGTACATGAATACCATCGCCGAGATTGGCATAATGACCCGCGTTTAGAGCGTATATCCAGTGCCCGTGAGCGCCGTAAGGCTGATCGTAGACGTAAAGGATTAGAAGAGATAATGGACATTACTAAGCAATTTAGTAGTCATAAGACTTTTTCTCGGCAGCACTTATAAAGCATGTTTCGGTTTGCCGCTAAGTAGACTATATTTAGTATTAGGGAATATTAGGATTGTTACGGGAATAGGTGCATTTTATCAAAAATTTTTATTTAAATAGTCTGGTTGCCTTAGCTTATTTTCTGGGCGGATTTATTGGTTCTTTGTTGGCGGTCGAGCCTAGTAATTCTTCGCCTGTTTGGCCGGCTGCCGGAATTGCTTTAGCCGTAGTGCTTATTTATGGTCGGCGCATATTGCCTGGTTTGTTTGTTGGGATATTTTGCACGCAAATATATATCAGTTTTGGTGCGGATAGTGTTGCTTCCATTGAAACTGCCTTTATTCTCACGTTTATTAAAGCTAGTGCCTCATGCTTGCAAGCTATAGTAGGTGCGCTGTTAATTAGGCATTTTGTTGGCAAGCAAGATGTTCTGCTGGATTTATCTGAGGTTTTACGCTTCTTTTTGTATGGTGCATTACTGAGTTGTTTGATTGCTCCGACAATTTGTATCACTACTTTTTATTTGCAAAATATTTTAAGTGCTAGCGATTTTTTCTTTGCTTGGTCGATGTGGTGGGTAGGTGATGTGGTCGGAGTGATTATTTTTACGCCTATAGTTCTCGCATTTTTTGCTCAACCAGAGGATATTTGGCGTCCTCGCAGGATCACTATTGCGATCCCCTTGATTTTATTATTGTTGCTTTTAGTGTTTGTGTTTTTTTATAGTCAGCAACAAGAGCAAGAACGAATCAATAGCTTATTTGAACATCGTGTGGAGCGCGTACAAAATGTGTTAGAAGGTGAGATTAATGCGCATAAAGATATTGCTGAAAATATAGCGGCTATTTTTAAAGCAAGTGCGGGGGTTACGGCTGATGAATTTCGAATAATGACTAAACCTAGTTTACTTCAGCACCCTGATCTTGTTGCTATCGAGTGGATTCCGCGCAGTTTAGATTATTCTGGCTTGGGTGCTAACAAAGTACGGTTTTCGATAAAGTATGTAGAACCCTATGAGCCGAATAAGCAGGCAATCGGTTTTGATATTACGCAAAACGCTACGGCTTTAAAAACACTTAATGAAGTGCTTAGTACGGGAAAAATTTTATCTACAGGACTGGTTCGTTTAGTTCAAGATAACCAGAAGTTTCGTGCGACTTCTATAATTTATGCGCCTGTCTATAAGAAAAATATGCCGGCAGAGACAGTGACGGATAAAGTTGATTATATCTTAGGTGTCGTTGCGGTTGTTTTTAGTATTGAAGATCAACGTACAGAAGCTTTACCTGTCTTGGTCGATAATCAGTTACGCATTAAAATCACCAGTAATGATGAGCTGTTCTATAGTAATTTTGTTGATGAGGGCTTGGCGCCTATTTCTTTTGTTTCACTGCAAGCGATTAAGACGATGCATGCAGTTGGAAATAACTGGTTAGTTACTTACCGCCCCTCTGAAAAGTTTTTATCGAGCCAAGTAACTTGGCATGTTTGGTGGACTTTGTTAAGCGGTTTGGTTTTAACCAGTTTTGTTGGTGTAGGATTATTGACTTTGACAGGGAGAGCGGCACATATAGCGAAGCAAGTTGAACTTAAAACTCAAGATTTAAGTAATATTAATCATCAATTAAATAAAGAAGTCCTATTGCGCGAGCAGTTAGAGTTAGAGCAGTTGACGCGTAATCGCGTTTTAGAGGGCTTAGCTAAAGGAGAGGCATGTGCTGAGATTTTGGCTAAAGTTATTGAGGGAGCTGAAAAACTAAACCCTAAAAGTCTTTGTTCTATTTTGCTGCTTGATGAAACAGGTAAGCATCTAATCCAAGGTGCGGCCAATCATTTGCCGGACTTTTATAATGAGGCAATTAATGGTTTGGCAATTGGGCGTGGCGTTGGTTCTTGTGGTACTGCTGCCTATACTGGGCAACGAGTGATCGTAGAAGATATTATGATGCATCCGTATTGGGAGCCTTTTACGGAAATTACTCAAGCGGCAGACTTATATGCTTGTTGGTCTGAGCCTATTTTGTCCTCTAAAGGGAAAGTGCTCGGTACATTTGCTATTTACTACCGAGAAGTTAAGGCACCTAGCAAGCAAGATTTGGAATTTATTACGCGCATGGCAGATTTAACGGCTATTACTATAGAACGTAAACAAGCTGCAGATGAGTTACGCATTGCCGCAACTACGTTTCAATCGCATGATGCGGTGGTGATTACGGATGTTAATGGCACCATTGAACGGGTGAATCAGGCGTATACAGATATTACAGGCTATTCCTCTGAGGATGTCTTAGGTATGAATTCCAGAGTATTAAGTTCAGGTAGGCATGATAAGGATTTTTTTGTGGCCATGTTTGCTAGTTTGGCAGAAAAAGGTAAATGGGAAGGGGAAATCTGGAACCGGCGTAAAAGTGGTGAGAGTTATCCAGAGCGAATGATTATTACTGCTGTGTATGATGGCTCTAAAATCACTCATTATGTGGGGATCTTTTCAGATATTAGTGATAAAAAGGCTAACGAAGAGGAAATTCAAAAGCTAGCATTTTATGACCCATTAACGGGTCTGCCTAATCGAAGGTTGCTGCTTGATCGCTTGGAGCAAGCGGTTATGAGTGCCAAACGACATAATAACTTTGGCGCTCTGATTTATATGGATTTAGATCGCTTTAAATCCTTAAACGATACTTTGGGGCATCATGTGGGTGATGAGTTGTTAATTCAGGTGGCGCAGCGTATTGAGGGTATTATAAGAACAGAAGATACGGCGTGCCGGTTAGGTGGGGATGAGTTCGTTGTGCTGATTTCTAGAGCAGAAACTGTACTAAATGATGTTATAGAGCAAGCCGCGTTTATTGCTGAAAAAATACGCGATAAGATCAATCAGCCTTTTGAGCTCTCTGGAGGTAAGCAGAATTTTACAACCAGTATTGGAGTCTCGGTTTTTCCTGATTTAGTCGCACTGCCTGAGGAGATTTTAGAGCAAGCCGATACAGCTATGTATCGTTCTAAAAAAATGGGCCGTAATAGGGTGAGCTTTTTTAGTGTGCAAATGCAGGATGAGCATAACAGAAAATCTAGTTTAGAGCGTATGCTGCATGTAGCTTTGGATAAGCAACAATTTGTTGTCTATTATCAGGGACAAACTAACTTAGATGGTAACGTGTTAAGTGCTGAAGCTTTGTTGCGCTGGATTCATCCTGAGCAAGGCATGGTTTCACCGGCTGAGTTTATTCCTGTGGCTGAAGACAGCCACCTTATTGTAGATATAGGCAGTTGGGTTTTAAATGAAGTTTGTCGACAAATTAAAGCGTGGCAGCAAGCGGGGATTTATCTTGAGCATGTGGCTGTCAATATTAGCCCGCGTCAGTTTAGGCAGGACGATTTTGTGCAACAGGTAGAATCAGCTATTGCTAGCTCAGGCATTGAAGCTAAGTATTTGATGATTGAGATAACCGAAGGTATCGTGATTGAAGATATTCAAGCTACAATTGATACGATGCTGCAGATACAGGCGATGGGTATTGCCATTTCTATTGATGATTTCGGAACAGGTTATTCTTCCTTGGCGTACTTAAAAAAATTGCCGTTAAGGCAGCTGAAAATAGATCAAAGTTTTGTACAAGATATTAATGTTGATACCTCTGATGAGGTCATTGTTGAAGCTATTATTGCGCTCGCGCATAAGTTAGATTTAGAGGTTATTGCAGAAGGTGTGGAAACCAAAGATCAGCTGAAATTTTTGCATGAGAAAGGTTGCGAGAAGTATCAGGGCTATTATTTTTGTCGCCCTGCTCCTGCTGAGGAGTTAGCTATTAAAATTGAGAATAGTAGGTAAGATTTGTTGGCTATTTTGTGCAGCAATCTATAGTCTTATGAAATCAAAGTGTTATATGATTAAACTGAAAGTATGGGATTGAGGAGTGAAATGCTATACTGTTACAGGTTGCTGTGATATGAGGCATTCAATGAAGTAGCAATCTACGTCAGTACGCGAAGACGATCAAATTTAAGTGGTATAAATCAAATGTCAAAAAATATAACACGCCGCAGCTTTTTACGCGGTGCAGTGGGAGCAGCTGCAGTTGGTTGTTTGCCACAAACAATTTATGCAGGTGTAAGAAGACCTGTCGTGTCAGTTAAAGATCTAAGTTTGCATAATTTACATACTGAAGAAAAAATAGCGCTTAATTATTTTGAAAATGGTGAGTATGTCACTGAAGCTTTGCGTGATATTAGTTATTTGTTGCGTGATTTTAGAACGGGTGATGTTTTGGCGATGGATCCACGCTTGATTGATTTGCTCTATGATTTAAAAGGCGCTTTAGGTACTGAGCGGCCTTTTCAAATTATTTCCGGTTATCGCTCCCCAAAAACAAATGCTTCTTTGCGTAAGAGTGGTGGTGGGGTAGCTAAGAAAAGTCTGCATATGCAGGGTAAGGCGATTGATATTCGTGTCGAGGGTATTGACTCTAGGGTGATTCGATCGGCGGCGATGAGTTTAGGTCGTGGCGGGGTCGGGCATTATCCTAATTCTAATTTTGTGCATATCGATACTGGTCGTGTTAGGAGTTGGTAGTGATATATTTAGTGTGCTACAAGGCCCTGGCTACGCTCGGCTATGGCTGTGCTTAGTGCGCTATCATGATTATAGATGTCGGGATAAAAAGATACTCTCGATTGAGTTGCTAATGCTGTGCTATAAAAAATAAGCACAGGAATTTTTTGTTCTAAATCAACAATGCTAGGTGCGTCAGAGTACATAGCTTCAGCTATTTTCTGTTCAGTCCAACCTGAATTATTACGTAAGGTGAATAAGGCCAGCGCACTAGGGTTCTCAACTCGAATACAGCCGTGACTAAAGTCTCTTTTGGTGCGGCTGAATAGCGAGGTTCCAGGAGTGTCGTGTAGGTAAATATTATAGTTATTGGGAAACATAAACTTAATATGACCCAAGGCATTTTTACGTCCTGGGCGTTGGCGCAAATGTAGTTTTTTGCTATACAGTTGTTGTATATTTTCTGGGGTACTGGGTAATGGTGTCGCTCGATGCGAGAAGTTCGCAACGATTTCTAGGTCGTTACGCTCTAAGTAAGTTGGATCACGCTCAAATAAAGGAAGGATTTCTTCTGTTAGGATGCTATGAGGAATATTCCAGTAAGGCCTAAAGACCAGATAGCTTATATTGCCGGAGAAAATGGGTGTTTGTAAGCTTGATTTTTTATCTTCATCTTTGTTGGCAGCGTAGGATTTTCCGACTATAACTTTCATGTTTAAGTTGTCATTCTGATCCTTGTTGGTGTTATAAGCCCATAATCGAAAGGCCGGGATATTCACTAGAATGAAAGGGCCTGATGGTTGCTCAGATAGCCAGCGCAGACGTTCCATGGATAATTCTATTTGCTCTATGCGCTTGCTTAGGGGGGTGTTTAATAGCTCAAGAGTTTGTTTGCCAATGACGCCATCACTTTCTAAGTTGTAATCAGCTTGTAAATTACGCACTTTAGTAACCACTGAGCCGGTATAAGTATTGTTTGTTTTAGTGTTTTGGTTGGTTTCGATTTTAGGTGTCAGGCTAGGGCTGTTAAGTGCATTTAAATAATTCTGTAGTTTCCCCACTTGAGTAGACCAGTCACCAGGGCGCAAAGTGCGATCAAAGTTGAAGTGTACCGGCTCTTTGAGTTGCGCGTTTAAGTGGCGGTATTTCTTTAGAGCTATTTTAAGTTGTTGGTAGGGATGTAATTTCGGCTCCATATTTTGCGCTAGCTCGAATACTGATTCTGTCTTTATTGCAGTATAAATTCTACTGACAAAGTCGATAGCGCTTTTAGGTTGTAAGTAAAAGTTTTGCTGCTCAGGCGGTACGCGGCCATCGTGTAAGTCATTTAAATAGCGTAAAAAAGTGAGGCTAAGCGCCGTATCAAAGGCTAAGAACTGTTGTAAAGAGGGTTTACTTTGTTGTAGTGTGCGCCACTGTTTTTTTAGTTTAAGGTGAGCGTAATCTGCAGCAATAAGTCCTTGCGTGGGTGCGACTGCATAGAGATTTAGCAGTTGATTGATTGTTTGGACGGGGTGTTTGACGCTAAACCAGAGTAATTGGTTCTCATTTAGTTGATAGAGTGAGCGCAGTGCTACCAGTTCTTTGAGCTTGTAAGCATTAACGAAGTAAGGATGGCTATTTGCTTGCAGCAGAGATTGTGTGATCGCTGCGCTATGCTTGCTGTCGGCATTCGCCATGCCGAGTGGGCTCAATAATAGTGCCCATAGTAATAGTTTGCTTGCGCTAAGTCTCGCTTTCTTCGTCGTTGTCTTCATCTTTATCGTGTCCTAAATCTGAAATTTCTTTTAATCTAGAAATGACTTTAAAGTTTAAGCTGCCTTCTGGGTACTCGCCATTGCTGTCTTTGTTGCCGACGGTTTCGCCAGTTAATAGTTCTAAGGCTTCATTAACGCTGGATACGGTGTAAATAGCAAACATATCTTGGGCGACGGCATCAATGATCTCTTGTTTGAGCATTAAGTTGCAGCTATTGGCTTTAGGAATAATACAGCCTTGTTCGCCTGTTAATCCTCGACCTTTGCATAGATTGAAGAAGCCTTCGATTTTTTCGTTAACGCCGCCGATAGCTTGGACTTCGCCGTATTGGTTAATTGATCCAGTAACAGCAAAGCTTTGTTTGATCGGTGTTAGCGTTAGCGCGGAGATAAGGCAGCATAATTCGGCAAGAGAGGCGCTATCACCATCAATATGGCCGTAGGATTGCTCCATAGCAATGCTTGCTGAGATCGCTAGCGGGAATTCTTGAGCGTAGCAGTTGCCCAAATAGCCGGTTAAGATCATTACGCCTTTTGAGTGAATAGCAAGGCCTAGTTCGGCTTCTCGCTCAATGTCGACGATGCCGCGTGAGCCGGGATAAACGGTAACGGTAATGCGTGTTGGTGCGCCAAAGCTAGTGCCACCTACTTCAAGTACTGTTAATCCATTGATCTTGCCTATTGCGGTATTAGACGTATTAATGAGTATAGTGCCATTGAGCATTTCTTCTAAAATGCTTTGTGCGAGTCTGCCGTGTCGGTATTCACGAGCACATAGAGCCTGTTCTATATGGCTTTTCTCGATTTCTTCAGTGGTGCATAGAAAATTTGCTTCGCCTATGATTTCTAAAGCATCGTTAATATGGGCTGATAAGCGATTTTGGTGCTCGGCAAGGCGACAGCTATGCTCCATTAAGCTAGTAATGGCTAAATCTGTTAACGGTTTTGCTCCAGAATCATGCGCTTGTTGTCTCATTAATTGAGAGAAACTTTGCATATTAGGGGAGGTGCGTGGAATGTCGTAATCGAAGTCCGCGAGGATGCGAAACATTTCATTAAACTCGTCATCTAAATCTTGTAATAGATAGTAGATCTCACGCGAGCCAACTAGAATGATTTTAATATTCAGTGGAATCACTTCAGGTTTTAAAGTGACAGTATTAAGGCCTAGTTCTGAATAGGGAGATTCAATTTCAATGCGTCCTGCTTTTAAGGCACGTTTTAATCCTTCCCAAACCAGCGGGTAGGTCAGTAGCTTATCTGCGTCAAGGATTAAATAGCCGCCATTTGCCTTGTGCAAGGACCCAGGGCAAATAAGTTGGTAGTTAGTTGTTAGTGCGCCTTGATCGCTGTTGTATTCAATGCGCCCAAAAAGGTTTTGAAACGTTGGATTAGGTTCATAAATGATAGGCGCGCCAGTTTTTTCTTTGTAATCAATTAGTACGTTTGGTTGATACTGGTTTTTTAGCAATTGCCTTTTGGTGCTGTCGCTAATATCTTCTAAGGTTCGTGTCGGGACAAAAAGGTCTTTAATGGTTTCACTTAAATCTTTTTTGATTTCACTGAGATAAGTGATGACATTATCAATATTCTGGTAACGCTCAGTGAGCTCTTTAAATAACGGCGATATGGCCATGCGGATGGTGGCATTATCTAGTTCGCGGTTGTTGTCTACTAAAGTGCGGCGCCATTGAGGAAGTTCAATTAAAGCGTCGGCTAAGGCATCTTCTAAAAGCTCGGTTTCTTTGTGGAAAGTTTCGCGTTCGTCTTGAGCTAGTTGGTTGAACTGTTCTTCATCCAGAACTTTTTGTTCGCGTATGGGAGCGAAGTTGATTGAATCGGTGTCGCGGAATAGGGCGATATTTTTTTCTTTGGCGGCTTTTTCTATGACATCAATCGCACTGTTGTAGAGTTGGGTGAAGTTGCGCTCAATGGTTGTTCTTTTTTGTTGATAACTGGGGCTTTCAAACGCGGCGGGGAAAGTGGCAATTAAATTATCAATTAAGGTAGAGATGTCTTTGCAAAATATTTGAGCTTGCCCTGCGGGAAGCTCAATAGCAACCGGTTCTCTGTTATTTTCAAAATTTTCTACGTAGGCGTAGGACGGTGGCGTGTCGTGTTTGTGTGATAGGGGGGTAAGATGATTGGTGATCATCGATAAGCGCCCAGTACCAGGCTCGCCCATAACATAAATGTTGTAGCCTGGGTTTTGCATGGCTACGCCGAAACTTAATGCTGACTGCGCGCGCTCTTGGCCTAGAATGTTGTTGGCTTGAGAGTCCTTGGGGTTAATCGGCGAATTGTAATCGTGTGGATTAACTTGAAATTTGAGTGCTGCTGCTGGAAGTTTTAACAAGTCGCTCATATCCTAAGAGGGGCAATAAAGTGAGGGGAGTTAGGTGGTTTTTGCTTTGATATTTTATTTCTAAGTAAAGGGCGGATTGTACTGGTGGGTAGTAGCTAGGCTTTTAAGGTGATCAGCCTAGCATTTTTTGAGACTTAATAACTGCGTTGTACAGAAAAACGCGCGAGTAATTCTAGTGCGTTTTTGTATTCAGAGTCAGGTAGGGTGCTTATTGCATCTATCGCTTTTTGAGCTTCTTCTTCCGCGCGTGATTCTGTGTAGCTGATTGCGTTGGTTGCTTTTACTATCTCATAGACAGCGTCAAATGAGTCGCGGCTACCGGTTTTGATTGCCTCTATTACGACCGTAGCTTGTTCTTCAGTGCCTTTTTCTATTGCATAAATTAGCGGTAAGGTCGGCTTTCCTTCGGCGAGGTCATCACCAAGATTTTTTCCTAATTCATCTTTGCTCGATGTATAGTCAAGAGCGTCATCGATTAACTGAAAGGCCATGCCAAGGTGCTGTCCGTAATCGGCTAGGTTTTTTTCAATTTCTGGCGTAGCGCCGGAAATAACTGCCCCTAGTCGAGTGGCTGCACTAAATAGGATGGCGGTTTTACGTGAAATGACCTCAAGGTATTTTTCTTCAGTAGTTGCTGGATTGTTACAGTTTAATAGCTGTAGAACTTCGCCTTCAGCAATAGCGGTTGTGGTTTTTGATAAAATCTCCATAACACGCATATTATTGGTGCGTACCATCATTTCAAAGGCGCTAGAGTAGAGATAGTCGCCCACTAAAACGCTGGCAGCGTTACCCCATACGGCATTAGCTGATTCTTTGCCGCGGCGTAGATCCGATTCATCGACGACATCATCGTGCAGTAATGTTGCTGTGTGGATAAATTCAATAACCGCTGCGAGTAATAAATGCTTGTCCTCATTATAATCGAGTGCTTTTGCTGTCAATAACAGTAGCATCGGGCGTAGGCGCTTGCCGCCGCTATTGATGATGTAGTGGCCTAATTGATTGATTAGTATTACATCAGAGCTTAGCTCTTCTAGAATTAACTGATCAATCGCTTGGGCTTCGCTTTCTGTTAAGCTTTGAATCGATGAAAAATCAATAGGTTCGTGTGCTTTATTGTCAGTGTTTTTCGAAGCTGTCATTGACTCGTTCTTTTATTGTAATTAATGATGGAATAGTAAAAACTTGTAAAAAAATGCGATGTAAGCAGATTATTTAGCAAGCTATATTAACAGAACATAGAATTTAAAAATACAACTCTGGTGATATTTGTTTTATTGTGTTAATTTATGGCAAGTTATTCATTACGTTTAGTTGCGACTTGACGGCAATGAATTTTATAAATATAATATTCTGTTCACTTTTAATAGAATTTTGCTTGATGGAGCTGACGCACATGTATGCGGTAATTCAAACTGGCGGTAAACAATACCGTGTTGAAGAAGGTACTACCTTAAAAATAGAAAAACTTGAGCTTGGTATGGGCGACAGTATTGAATTCGATAACGTACTTATGGTGCAATCAGACGATGCTGTTAAAATAGGACAACCTTATGTTGATGGCAGTAAAGTCACAGCAACTGTTGTTGCTCAAGGTCGACATAAGAAAGTTAAGATCATTAAATTTAAAAGACGTAAGCACCACATGAAGCAAATGGGTCACCGTCAATATTACACAGAAATCCAGATTACTGGTATTTCTGCTTAACACGAGGATTTAGAATGGCTCATAAAAAAGCGGGTGGTAGTACTAGGAACGGTCGTGACTCTAATGCGAACCGATTAGGCGTTAAACGTTTTGGTGGCGAAACTGTTACTTCAGGTAGCATTATTGTTCGTCAGCGTGGAACACGTTTTCACCCAGGAACAAACGTAGGTTGTGGTAAAGATCATACTTTATTTGCAACAACAGATGGACAAGTTGTTTTTGAGGTTAAAGGTCCTAAAAAACGTAAATTTGTTAGCATCGTTGCAGCATAATTATTTTACACCATTGGTAGTCTAACTAAGGTTGGGCTTTTAAAGGTAATAAAATAAATAAAACCTCGTCCATAATGGCGAGGTTTTTTTTTGCCTATTTTTTGCAAAAGTTATTCGTACGGGGATTTAGGGTTATGAAATTTGTTGATGAAGCGGAGATTCGTGTCGAAGCGGGTGATGGGGGAAACGGTTGTGTCGGTTTTCGCCGAGAAAAATATATTCCTAAAGGCGGTCCTGATGGTGGTGATGCCGGAGATGGTGGTAGCGTATATTTAGTGGCAACGGAAAATGTTAATACCTTGGTAGATTTTCGTTTTCATTCTGTACATAGGGCTGAGCGTGGTCAAAATGGTATGGGGCAGCAGCGCACCGGCAAAAAAGGGGATGATATTTATATTCCCGTGCCGCCAGGAACCGAAGTACATGATAAAAAAATGAAAGAGAAACTAGGTGAGCTAACTATAGTTGGCGAAACATTGCTGGTTGCTCAGGGGGGGTTTCATGGATTGGGTAATACGCGCTATAAAAGTAGTATTAATCGTGCGCCACAAAAAGCATCGTCAGGCTCTAAGGGCGAGCACCGTATATTGCAGCTAGAATTAACTTTAATTGCGGATGTTGGCTTGTTGGGTATGCCAAATGCAGGGAAATCAAGTTTAATTCGCGCAGTATCATCAGCAAAGCCGCGTGTTGCAGATTATCCTTTTACGACTTTAGTGCCTAATTTGGGTGTGGTTAGTGTAGATGAGCGTCGTAGTTTTGTTATCGCTGATATTCCCGGGGTTATTGAAGGTGCGGCAGAAGGCGCGGGCTTAGGTTTGCAGTTTTTGAAGCATTTGGCGCGTACTAAGTTATTGATGCATTTGGTTGATGTTGCGCCTTATGAAGAGATGGATTCGCCGGTTGACGCGGCTAGAAAGATTATTGCAGAAGTTGAAAAATGGAGTGAAGATTTAGCGGGTAAGCCGCGCTGGCTTATTTTAAATAAAATAGACAAATTAGATGATGCCGAGCAGGACGCTTATTGTCAGGCAATCGTTGATGAACTGCAGTGGCAGGGTCCGGTATATCAAATTTCTGCATTGAAATCAGAAGGAACACGGGTGTTAATGTTTGATATTATGGCATTTTTAGAAGAGCAAGCAGCACTGGCAAAATTGGAAGCAAAAGATGAGCCGGAGTGAGTTTGCAACAGCAAAGCGTGTTGTTATTAAAATTGGCAGCGCTTTATTGACGAATGGGGGTAAAGGTCTGAATCAGGCCGCTATTGCTGTCTGGGTAGAACAAATGGCATTGCTTAGGCAGCAAGGCATTGAAGTTGTATTGGTTTCTTCCGGTTCTGTTGCAGAAGGAATGGCGCGTTTAGGTTTAAAAGTTCGCCCTAAGGCGCTGCATGAGTTACAAGCTGCAGCATCGGTGGGTCAAATGGGGCTGGTCAGAACGTTTGAAAGTAATTTTCAGTTACATGGCCTGCATGCTGCTCAGGTTTTATTAACACATGATGATTTGTCTGATCGTAAGCGTTACTTAAATGCGCGTAGCACTTTATTAACTTTGCTAAGTTATGGTGTTGTGCCGGTCGTTAATGAAAATGATGCGGTGGCAACGGAAGAGATTCGCTTTGGTGATAATGATACCTTGGGTGCATTAGTTGCGAATTTGGTGGAAGCAGATTTATTAATTATTTTGACTGACCAGTTGGGCCTGTTTGACTCTGACCCAAGTGTTAATCCGAATGCGCAGTTCATTAGTGAAATCAGTGCTGATGATTCTCGCATAGCGGCAATGGCTGGTGGTAGTCGCAGTGGGCTGGGTCGTGGTGGTATGGCGACCAAGGTAAGTGCGGCGAAATTAGCTTCGCGTTCCGGCGCCTCGACTGTGATTGCATCAGGATCTTTAGATAATGTGATTTCTAAAGTGATCGCTGGTGAGCAAGTGGGTTCTTATTTATATGCGAATATTGAGCCCATTGTGGCGCGTAAACGCTGGCTTGCAGGTCAATTGCAGGTGAAAGGGCGTGTGGTATTAGACGCGGGTGCCGTGAATGTGCTTAAAGCATCAGGAAAAAGTTTGTTGGCGGTAGGTGTTAAGTCGGTAGTAGGTAGCTTTAGTCGTGGCGAATTGGTTTCTTGTATGGATGAACAGGGAGTTGAGGTTGCGCGTGGCTTGGTTAATTATAAAGCAGAAGAGGTAGAGCTGATTCAAGGTCGCTCTAGTAGTCAGTTTGAAAGTATTCTGGGTTATGCTGATGATGATGAGCTGATTCATCGGGATAATTTGGTTTTGATTTAAAGGCATTTTAGTCGTCAAGTGCCGAAAGTCGATCTTGGGTCGTTTAGGTGCGAATTAATTTTTAGGTAGAGTATGAGTAAGCAAATAAAAGCGGTTTCGTTAATTTCTGGTGGTCTAGATTCTATGTTGGCAACTAAAGCCATTATGGAGCAAGGCGTTCATGTAGAAGGTATTAATTTTTTTACCGGTTTTTGTGTGGAAGGTCATACCCATGCGATTAGACAAAAAGATAAAGACAAGCCAAAGCGTAATAATTCACTGTGGGTGGCTGAAACCTTAGGTATTAAATTACATATTATTGACATCATTGAAGAGTATAAGGATGTTTTGATTAATCCTAAGCATGGCTATGGCGCGAATATGAATCCTTGCCTAGACTGTAAGGTTTTTATGGTGAAAAAAGCTAAGCAGTGGATGGAAGAAAATGATTTTGATTTTATTATTACCGGCGAAGTGATGGGGCAGCGGCCAATGTCGCAACGCCGTGAGACGATGCCGATTATTTCCGCAGAATCAGGTGCGGATGACCGTTTGGTGCGGCCTTTATGTGGCCAGAATTTACCAGCAACCTTACCTGAGCGTGAAGGTTGGATTAAGCGTGAAGAATTATTTGGTTTTAGTGGGCGTGGGCGTAAGCCGCAAATGGCATTGGCAGAGCAGTATGGTTTAAGTGATTACTCACAACCGGCAGGTGGCTGTTGCTTTTTAACGGATGAAAGTTATTCGGCTAAGTTAGTGGATTTATGGAAGGCGCGCGGCACTAAAGATTATGAGTTGGATGATGTTATGTTGCTAAAGGTTGGGCGGCATATCCGCCCGAACCAGAATTTTAAAGTGATCGTTGCACGTGAGGATGGTGAAGGGCGCTTTTTGCAAGGCTATAAAAATAACTATATTAATATGAACTGCGCTAGTCATAGAGGTCCTTTGGCGCTAATTGATGGCGACCCAAGTGCGGAAGATTTGTATTTGGCTGCACAAATTGTGGGTCGTTATGGTCAGGGAAGGGATGCTGAGCAAGTGGATGTTTTGGTAAGAGATTTAGCGGGCAATGAATCGACTTTACAAGTTAAGCCATTAGCTAAAGATAAGTTACCTAAAGAGTGGTTTGTATGAGTCGGTATGAAATAGATGCGCGCCGCTTGTTGTGTCCTATGCCGGTTATCCGTACCCAAGATAGAGTGAAGCAACTACAGAAAGGTGATGTATTAAGTGTGACTTGTACGGATCCTGGAGTGATGCAGGATATTCCGGCTTGGTGTCGAATTAATGGGCATAAGGTGTTAGAAACTCAATCTGATGACTATGAGTATATTATTATTTTAGAGGTGGGTGAGTAATGACCGAAATTTATGATGCGCAGCAAATTGCTAAGTTAAAAAATAGAGTCACGTTAGTTGGTGCGCTTGTTAATGTTTTTTTGACCATCATAAAAATTGGCTTTGGTATAGTGGGTCAGTCGGCAGCATTAATTGCCGACGGTGTGCATTCTTTATCAGATTTAGCCAGTGATATGCTGGTTTTGATCGCTGTTAAATTAGGTGCGCGCGAGGCAGATCATGATCACCCCTATGGGCATCGTCGCTTTGAAACAATGGCTACGGTTATATTGGGTTTGGGACTGGTTGCAATTGCGGTCGGGATTGCTTGGGATGTATTTGAGCGAATGTTAAACCCAGAGCGGATGCTGATTCCTCAAGCAAGTGCGCTAGGTATTGCTGCTATTTCTATTTTGGCTAATGAATGGCTGTATCAATATACAAAGCGTGTTGCAGTGCTGACGCGTTCAAAATTATTGATGGCGAATGCCTGGCATCACCGTAGCGATGCTATTTCGTCAATTGTGGTATTGATTGGTGTGGCTGGGTCTTTATTGGGTTATGTATGGGCCGATGCGGCAGCGGCCGTCTTGGTTGCTATCATGGTTGCAAAAATTGGTATTAATCTTGTTTCGGAAAGCATTAAAGAATTAGTTGATACGGGCTTGCCGGAGGCATTGGTTGAAGATATTCGCTCTGAAATTATTGCTATTGAAGGTGTTAAAAATATACATTTGCTACGCACTCGATTGATGGGGGAAGATGCTTTGGTTGATGCGCATATTGTGGTTAACTCGCGTATTACGGTTTCAGAAGGGCATATGATTGCAGATGTCGTCAGAGATGTGTTAATTGAGAAATTTGATGATGTGCAGGATGTGTTGGTGCATGTGGACCCCGAAAGTGATGAATATAAACAAGATCATGCAGGTAGGTTACTACGGCATAATGTCGATAATTATTTAAAAGAATATTTAGCGGAAAATTACCCATTAATTGATAGCTTTAGAATTCATTATTTGAAAGGCAGGGTTGAGCTGGAAGTGGTTTTGCCACATACAATGTTTAGCTTGTCGCAACAAGTGGGAACTATTAAGAAGCGCTGTATGATTCTAGAGCAAGAGGTCGATGAAATTAGCAGTGTTGTTGTGTTTTTTAAGGCATAGTTGATTGTGCTGAAATAAGTTAATAGGCGAGAAAATATGGCGGTTGGTAAAGTAGATTTTCCACAAATGCATGCGGTATCAGGCATTAAGTTAGGTACGAGTTGTGCTGGTATCAAGCAGTCGGTACGCGATGATTTGCTATTAATAGAAATAATAGAAGGTGCGACTTGTGCGGCTGTCTTTACTCAAAATGCTTTTTGTGCCGCACCTGTTGTCGTTGCGCGGGCGAATTTACAAAAGAAACCTCGGTGGCTATTGGTTAATTCGGGGAATGCTAATGCTGGAACGGGTGAGCAAGGAATGCTTGATGCACAAGCAAGTTGTGTCGCAGTTGCTGAATTAAATGGCGAGAATGAAGAGCGAGTATTGCCTTTTTCAACGGGTGTTATTGGTCAGCCTTTGCCTATTGCAAAGATGGTTAAGGGGCTTCCTGCTGCTCAAGAAAATTTAATTGAAGATAATTGGAGTAAAGCGGCGCACGCTATTATGACAACGGATACTTTTGCCAAAGGGTATTCAAAAATAGTTGAAATAAATGGCCAGAAAATTACCGTAACAGGAATATCCAAAGGCGCCGGGATGATTCAGCCTAATATGGCAACAATGCTAGGCTTTATCGCGACGGATGCGAAGATTTCGCAGGATTTGTTGCAAGAATGCTTGTCGGCTGCAGTTGAGCAATCCTTTAATAGAATTACAGTTGATGGCGATACTTCAACTAATGATGCCTGTGTGCTGATGGCGAGCGGTCAATCCGCATTGCCTGAGATTATTGAAGGTAGTGATGCAATGGTCGCTTTTCAGGCAGCTATTGACGAGGCTTGCATGCGTTTGGCGGAATTAATTATCAGAGATGGTGAGGGTGCAACTAAGCTGATCAAAATTAATGTGCAACAAGCAGGAAATGAAGCGGAAGCAGTGCAAGTTGCTAAAACTATTGCTCATTCGCCGCTAGTTAAGACAGCTTTTTTTGCCAGCGACCCAAATTGGGGGCGTATTTTGGCCGCTGTTGGGCGTGCGGGAGTAGCGCGCCTAGATGTTGAGCGCATAAAAATTTATCTTGGTGATGTGTGTATCGTCGAAAATGGTGGTTGTGCCGCGGCATATACGGAAGAGGCGGGGCAGGAAGTCATGAATCAGGAAGAAATTACGGTTACGGTTGTACTAGGGCGCGGTGAGTCAGAGCAGCGAGTACTGACTTGTGACTTTTCCTATGATTATGTGCGCATCAATGCAGAATACAGAACCTAAAAACGATCTTTCTAGGGTAAATGTTGCCGTTGGTGTAATTAAAGATGCTCAAGGCCGAATTCTTATTACGCAGCGTAAAGCGGATGCTCATTTAGGCGGATTATGGGAGTTTCCTGGTGGGAAATTTGAAGTGGGCGAGAATGCCGAGTCGGCTTTGAGTCGAGAATTATTTGAAGAACTAAATATAAGGCCAATAAATACGTCCCCATTAATAGAGTTAAGTTTTGATTATCCGGAAGTTAGTGTGCGTCTGCATGTTTATGAGGTAAATCGCTTTTCTGGTGAGGTTATTGCTCGGGAAGGGCAGGGTTTTAGGTGGATTACCACGGCTGAGCTAGATCAATACCAATTTCCGGAAGCCAATAAAGTAATATTGTCAGCTATTAAGGTAGGGCGGCAGTATGCCATTATAAATGGTGAGAATATAAAGCAAGTTTTGAGGGGTTTGCATGATGTGGCGGCGCAAGGTGTTAATTTGGTGCAGGTCAGGGCAAAGAATTTAAATCGGCAGGATGCTGAGCAACTAATAAGAGTAGTAAGGGCTGAGTGCGATGTGCTGCAATTGGAATACTTATTAAATTCACAAATTATTGGTGCAAAAGCAAGCGGTGCAGGAGTGCATCTAACATCGTCAGATTTGATGATGTTAAAACAGCGCCCAGAAAACGCAGGGCTTGTTGCTGCGTCCTGCCATAATTTGCGGGAGTTACGCCAAGCGGAGCGCTTGGGTTTGGATTTTGTAGTTTTGTCGCCAGTCAATAAAACAGCTTCACATCTTGAAGCAAACCCTTTGGGGTGGCAGCAATTTTCGCAATGGGTTGCGCAAATTAATCTGCCAGTATTTGCCTTGGGAGGGGTTGGTAGGCAAGATTATGATCTTGCTCTGTCATGTGGAGCGCAGGGAATATCAGGGATAAGTCTGTTTAAATCGAATAAATAGCAGAAAGATAAAATAAAGTCTTGACCTGAAGTGTTAAAGCGGTAAAATAGCCAGCTCTTCAAC
>CBDVDU010000003.1:0-29078 GCA_965372825.1 uncultured Gammaproteobacteria bacterium
TAGGAACGGCATTGTTTTCAGGCTTGTCTGTTACAGCGGCTCAAGCGAAGGAGTTTGTTGGTGTTGAGAGTAATCCATTTGCTCTAACTGAATTAGATAATGGTTATATGCAAGTTGCGGAAGCTGATAAGCCGATGCAAGGCGATATGAAAATGAAAGCGGGTGCTTGTGGTGAGGGAAAATGCGGCGCTAGCATGACGGCTCCAGGTGCTTTAGAAAAAACAGCGGAAGGTAAATGCGCAGGTAACAAACCAATGCCAGGACAGAAAAAAGCGGATGCGAAAGCTATGGAAGGAAAATGCGGTGAAGGAAAGTGCGGAAGTAGTATGCAATAAAATGTAAATATTGCCAGAATAATATCTGGCGATGTAATTTGAAGCCCATAAAGTGCACTTGTGTGACATTTTATGGGCTTTTTTATTGTCTATAAGTTTTGTAGATCAGGAGGGCAGGGAGTGAAGTTCTGACGGAATTGATTATAAGGGGATGGTTATGTTTTATGGGTTATAAATCACATTAACAAAATTTTTTAAATGATTGATAGATATTGTTATTTTTTGAATAAAAAAATATCTAAGTGAGCCGTAAGCTAGTGATATTTAAGAAATATTGAGGGAAATAAGCTTTATTTTTAAACAGCCTTGACTAACGAATGCTAGAAAACTATAGTTATCCGCAGTGGTAGAAAGTGGTGAAAAGTAGTTTTTTTAGGAAAGCTGTGGTTATTTCAGGGGAAGTAGGGTGTTTCGAGGTGTCACGGCAATTAATTTAGATGCAAAAGGCCGTTGTGCAATTCCTACTCGGTACCGAGAGGAGTTACAAGACTGTTGTGAGCGTCAATTAGTTGTAACTGTTGCTGTGAATGAGCGCTGTGTTGGTGAACCTGGGTGTTTGTGGGTTTATCCTCTGCCTGAATGGAATAAACTAGAGTTAACTATTAGTAAGTTACCTACCTTGGATAAAATGGCGGGGAAATTGCGCCGTTTTGTTATTGGTTATGCCGCCGAGGCAGAAATGGATGCGCAGGGGCGAATTTTATTGTCAGAAAAATTAAGAAAATTTTCAGGAATGGAAAAAAAACTGATTTTAGTGGGTCAGTTGAATAAGTTTGAAATATGGAATGAAGCATCCTGGAACGCCAAAGAAGATGAATGGATGAGTGGCGACCAAGATGACGATTTGAGTGAAGTAAGTAATTTATCTTTTTAATTGAGAAAATCATGCATTTACCGGTGTTATATAGCGAAGCTTTGCGTGAATTAACTATTAAACCAGATGGGATTTATATCGATTGTACGTTTGGTCGAGGCGGACATAGTAAAGGTTTGTTGCAGCAATTAGGTTCCGATGGGAAATTGCTGGCATTAGATAGAGACTTGGATGCGATCAACTCTGATATTGCGCAGGAGTTATCTAAAGATCCGCGCTTTGAGTTAGAGCATTGTTGTTTTTCGCAGTTACTAAATGTAGTAGAAAAGCGCGGTTGGATAGGTAAGGTTGATGGGATTCTTATGGACTTTGGGGTTTCTTCGCCGCAGCTAGATAATGCCGAGCGTGGCTTTAGTTTTATGCGGGATGGTCCGTTAGATATGCGTATGGATTGCAGTTCGGGGTTGTCGGCGGCAGAGTGGTTAGCTAGTGTCTCAGAACAAGATTTAGTGCGTGTGCTTTATGATTATGGTGAGGAGCGCTTTGCACGGCGAATTGCTGCTGCTGTTGTCGCGCAGAGGTTAGAAGCACCTTTAGAGACAACTAAGCAGTTTGTTGACTTATTGGTAGAGGCAATCCCGTTTAGAGAAAAACATAAGCACCCCGCTACACGTAGTTTTCAGGCGGTAAGAATAGCAGTAAATCACGAGTTAGATGAAATAAGCGCCGTCTTAGAGCAGGCGGTTAATGTTTTAGCGAGTGGTGGTAAGCTCGCGGTGATTTCTTTTCATTCTCTAGAAGATAGAATTGTTAAGCGCTTTATTAGGGATGAGTCGCGCGGCAAGTACAATCCAGTTAAGTTACCTATGCGGGCTGATGAGTTGGCTGCGATAAGGCTAATAAAATGTGGTAAGGCGATTAAGGCTGGGGCAGAAGAATTGACACAGAATACTAGAGCGCGTAGTGCTGTTATGCGTGTTGCAGAGCGTAAGTAATACTGAATTATGGAGCGCATGTTTGTCGTAATTTTGCTAATAATGTTGGTAGGTTCGGGCTTGGCGGTTATTTACGCTAAGTATAATTCTCGATTGGTTTTTATTGAAATACAAAAAGCTGAGCAAGAGTTGGATCGATTGGAAGTGTTATGGGGCAGGTTAACACTCGAAGAGCGTATGTTGGCAGATCATAATAGGGTTGAAGAAACTGCTAGAAAAACAATGGGTTTAGTAGAGTTAGAGCGGAAATCTATCGTTTATATAAAGCTTTAGCTATGTCGTCCTCTGAAAAGAAAAAAAACAGTAAAAAAGTCAGTGATTTTTCGGGAAGAAGAAAGCTGGTGCTAGTTTTTATGCTACTTGGAGTCTGTGTGCTTATTTTAAAAGCAATACAGTTACAAGTTATGGATACACAGTTTTTGCAGAAGCAAGGACGAAGCCGGCAGGTTGGTACGGTCAAGATTGCGGCTTATAGAGGGCAAATTCAGGATCGTAACGGTGAAAGCCTTGCTGTTAGTGCGCCAGTGGAATCAGTTTGGGTTAATCCTCAATACTGTAATGAGACCGAGGTTGAAGAATCCAAATTAATTTGTAGTGATTTAACTGATATTCGGTTTAAGCAGGCGGCGAAACTTTTGGGAATGTCTTTAACTAGATTGCTAAAAGCTTTTGATGCTTCAACACATAAGCAATTTGTCTATTTAAAAAGACATATTGAGCCTAGCGTAGCGGTAGAAGTTAAGGCGCTAGATTTGCCAGGTATAGGTTTTATTCGAGAGTTTAAGCGCTTCTATCCTGCTGGGGAGGTTACTGCTCATTTATTGGGTTTTACTAATATAGATGATAAAGGACAAGAGGGCTTGGAGTTAATGTATAACTCAAGCTTGAAAGGGGTTGCTGGTAGTAAGCGTGTTATTCGAGATGGTAAGAGACGCATTATCGAAGAGCAAAACCTAGAAAGCATTAAAGAGCCAGTGGATGGGCAGGATTTACAATTAAGTATTGATGAGCGTTTGCAGTATTTAGCTTATAAAGAATTAAAGGCCGGTGTAGTAAAGCATAAGGCAAAATCTGCTTCTTTGGTGATACTAGAAGCTGAAACGGGGAATATTTTGGCGATTGTTAATCAGCCGTCTTTTAACCCTAATATGCGTAAAAATTTAAAGATATCGCGTTATCGAAATAGAGCGATCACCGATGTTTATGAGCCTGGCTCAACGATGAAACCTTTAGTTGTTGCGGCTGCCTTGGAAGGTGGGTTTATTAAAGATACGCAGGTATTTGATACTAAAGATTTTAAGATTAAAGGTAGAACGGTTAAGGATGACCACAAACACGGTACTTTAAACTTAACGGATGTTTTGAAAAAATCAAGTAATGTTGCTGCCAGTAAAATTGCTTTATCTATGCCGCCTGATTATTTCTGGCGTTTTTATCATGATCTAGGCTTTGGTGTCTCACCTAGGGTTAATTTCCCCGGAGAGGCGCGTGGTACTTTGCCCGAGTATTTCGGTTGGAGTAAGTTTGAGCAGGCAACTTTATCATTTGGCTACAGGGTTTCTATGTCCACTTTACAATTGGCTCGGGCGTATACGGTTTTAGCTGATGACGGTGTGTTGCATACGGTAAGTTTGCTGAAGCGTGAAAAAGATGAATACGCTACGCAGGTTTTATCACCTAAAACAGCAATAAAAGTAAGAACAATGATTGAACAGGTTGTGCAAAAAGGGGGAACCGCGACTAGAGCGCGAGTAGATGGTTATCGAGTAGCGGGTAAAACGGGCACCTCTAAAAAAGCCAGTAGCAAGGGAGGGTATGGCGATGATCATTTATCCGTATTTGTTGGTATGGCACCTGCTAGTGACCCAAAATTAGTGATTGCTGTGATGGTTGATTCACCTCAAGGTGCTTATTATGGTGGTTTAGTGGCTGCGCCAATTTTTGCTAAAGTCATGGGTGGCGCGCTAAGAGTTTTAGGTATTGCTCCTGATGAAGAGCAAACCATGTCGGTATTATTAAGCAAGTAGTGGTATGCAGTTAGTAGAATTATTAGCAGGTGTTGCGGATGTGCAGCAGGATGTAGAGCTAACACATATTGCTTTAGATAGTCGAGCAGTGGGCGCTGGCGGTGTTTTTTTTGCTTTAGCTGGGGCTAAGCAGCACGGGATGCAATTTGCGCATCAAGTTCAGCAGCAGGGCGCGGTTGCTATTATTTATGATCCGGCGAATGACGGGGAGTTATTGGCTAAGTCTGTCATTGGTTTAAGTTTAATTGCTGTGGAGCAGTTAGCCGATAAATTGGGTGATTTGGCCGCTAAATATTATGGCTGGCCTACTAGGCAGTTGCATGTTGTGGGTATTACAGGGACGAATGGTAAAACCTCCTGTAGTCAGTTTTTGGCACAAGTACTTGATGACTGCGGCGTTATTGGCACCCTCGGTTGGGGTATTTATCCAAATTTACAAAAAACCTGTAACACGACGCCTGATGCGTTAATGCTACAAAAAATATACGCTGAGTTTGTCGCGAAAAATATAAAAAATGTTGCGATGGAGGTTTCATCGCATGGTTTAGAGCAGGGGCGCGTTAATGCTATTAACTTTAGCGGCGCGGTGTTTAATAACTTGAGCCGTGATCATTTAGATTATCACGGCAGTTTGGAAGCTTATTTTCAAACTAAATTACGTTTAGTTAAATGGCCTGATTTGCAATATGTCGTGGTCAATTTGGATGATGCTTATGCTGAGCGTGTTTTAGCGGCTATTTCAGTGCAGGTAAAAGTATTTACTTACAGCATGCAAGATAAAGTGCATAACAAAGATACGAGCATTCAAGTAAGAAATGTCCAATATTCGTTACTAGGTATTGAATGTGACGTATTTTGGCAGGCTGAGCAGCATAAACTTAAGGTTGCTTTATTAGGTGATTTTAATTTGCAAAATTGCTTATCAGTATTAGCGATATTATTGGCAATGGGTAAGCCATTAGCAGGGTGTTTACAAGCTATACAAGGCATTAAATCAATTATTGGTCGTATGGAATGTTTTACTGCAGATATTGGTAAGCCAATGGTGGTCGTTGATTATGCACATACGCCGGACGCATTGGAAAAAGTATTAACAACACTGAAGAGACATTGCGCAGCTAAGTTAACCGTGGTTTTTGGTTGTGGTGGTGATCGAGATAAGGGTAAACGCGCACAAATGGGGCGTATTGCTGAAACCCTTGCTGATCGCGTGATTGTTACTGATGATAACCCGCGATTTGAAGAGGGTCAGGCTATTATTGATGAGATCGTCACAGGTCTTTCAATGGAAAAAGTTTGTGTAATTAATGATAGAAAAAGCGCCATACAGCAAAGTATTTTAATGAGTTCAGATAAAGATATAGTTTTAATTGCTGGCAAAGGCCATGAAGACTATCAAGAGATAAAAGGTATACAACTGCCATTTAGTGATCGTGAAATTGCTCAAGAATTATTAGCCCTATGATTTTAATTACTTTGCAAGAAATAGCTGAAGCGGTACAAGGGCAATTAATAGGTGCTGATGCAACGGTTTCGGGTGTTTGTATTGATACGCGTATTTTGCTGCCGGGTGATTTGTATGTTGCTGTTAAAGGAGAGCAATTTGATGGTCATGATTTTATTGCTCAAGCTGAAGAGAAGGGCGCATTAGCATTATTAGTTGCTAAACAAGTTGCTAGTGATAAAGCTCAAATTATCGTACAGGATACACGCTTAGCCTTGGCGGAGTTAGCGGGAGCGGTTAGAGATAAGGCGCAAGTAAAAGTATGTGGCATTACAGGAAGTAATGGCAAAACTACGGTAAAAGAGATGATTGCCGCTATTTTGGCTGTTAATTATCAGGTTTTGTTTACCCAAGGTAATTTTAATAATGATATAGGCGTACCTTTAACTTTATTACGACTGCAAGCAGAGGATGAATTTGCCGTGATAGAAATGGGCGCAAATCATGCAGGTGAGATTGCTTATACCAGTACTTATGCGCGACCTGACGTAGCAGTCATTACTAATGTTGGAGCAGCACATATTGAAGGTTTTGGTAGTGTTGCTGGCGTAGCGCAGGCTAAAGCAGAAATTATTGAATCATTAACTGAACAAGGTGTTGCAGTTTTAAATGCAGATGATGCTTTTTTTACAAAGTGGCTCACGATTGCTGGGCAGCGGAAAGTACTTTCATTTGGCTTGAATGCAAATGCCGATGTGACGGCAGAAAATATTGTAACGGGTTTTGCTGGTGAGCAATTTTGTACGCAATTTGATTTACTTAGTGAAAATCAGCGAGTACCAATGAGTTTATCTTTAGCTGGCGAGCACAATGTTAAAAATGCTTTGGCTGCAAGTAGCGCATGCTTGGCATTAGGTATTGATATAAAGCAGATACAAGCAGGCTTAGAGCAGGTTAAATCAGTAAAAGGCCGCTTACAGTTAAGTGTAACTGAGCTTGGATATAGGGTGATTAATGATACTTATAATGCTAATCCTGATTCATTAGCTGCTGCTTTAACAGTACTTAAAAACTGTGAAGGTGAGTTGTGGCTGGCTTTAGGTGCATTTGGTGAGTTAGGTGCTGATACTGAGCAATTGCATAGTGAAATGGGCGAACAAATTAAACAGGCCGGGGTAACTCGTTTATTTGCGACTGGGGTGCTGGCTGAAAGCACGGTAAGAGCCTTTGGCGCTGGTGCAGCGTTTTTTGCACAGCAAGAAGATTTGATAGTAGCAGTACAACAAGCAATCAGCCCTAAGGTTGTGTTATTAGTGAAAGGATCAAGGGCGCAAAGAATGGAAAATGTGGTTAATGCATTGATTAATAAGGTGGAAAAGTAAGCATGTTACTGTATTTATTTGAGTATTTAGCTCAGTTTGATCCTAGTTTTAAGGTGTTTCAATACCTAACTTTACGCGGTATTTTGAGTGCGCTAACGGCTTTAATGATTTCCTTCTTAGTTGGTCCAACGATGATTCGCCGCTTAAGCAATAAAAATATTGGTCAAAGCATTCGACAAAGTGGACCTGAAAGTCATTACCAGAAAGCAGGTACACCGACGATGGGTGGTACTTTGATTTTAGTGAGTATTGCTGTCAGTACTTTGCTTTGGGGTGATTTAGAGAATAGTTATGTCTGGGTGGCGTTATTGGTCACGATGGCTTATGGCGTGGTCGGTTTTATTGATGATTATAAGAAAGTTAAATTAGGTAATAGCGATGGCTTATCGGCTCGAGCAAAGTATTTGTGGCAGTCGATTATTGCGTTAACTGCGGCTATATTTTTATATAAAAGTGCATTGGTCCCCGCTGAAACGCAATTTATCGTGCCTTTCTTTAAAGAAGTCGTCATAGATATGGGCTGGACTTATGTGGTTTTGACCTATTTTGTTATTGTTGGCACCAGTAATGCGGTGAATTTAACAGATGGTTTAGATGGTTTGGCGATTATGCCAACTGTTATGGTCGCTGGGGCATTGGCTATTTTTGCTTATTTAACCGGACATGTCATGTTCGCTGAATATTTGGTGATTCCTTATATTCCTAAAGCCGGTGAGCTAGTTATCTTTTGTGCGGCATTAGTGGGTGCAGGTTTAGGGTTTTTATGGTTTAACGCTTATCCTGCCATGGTTTTTATGGGCGATGTTGGTGCGTTAGCCTTAGGTGCTGCTTTAGGTATTGTGGCTGTTTTAGTGCGCCAAGAAATTGTTTTACTAATTATGGGCGGAGTGTTTGTTATGGAAACAGTTTCCGTGATTATGCAAGTTGCTTCGTTTAAGTTGACGGGTAAACGAGTCTTTAGAATGGCTCCTATACATCACCATTTCGAGTTAAAAGGTTGGCCAGAGCCACATATCATTGTCAGATTTTGGATTATTACCGTGATTTTAGTTCTGGTCGGGTTATCAACCTTAAAGTTGAGATAAAAAAGTGAATAATGACGTGATTTTACAAGCATTAGATAAACAGTTTTCTCTGAATAAGGAAACGGCTAAAGTTTTAGTCGTTGGCTTGGGTAAGACGGGTTTATCAGTGGCTTATTATTTACGTCAATTAGGTATTCAGTTTGCGATTGTGGATAGTCGAGATAAACCGCCTTTTAATGATGCCTTATTAGCTGAAATGCCAGATATTCCAGTATTTACAGGTGGGTTTGATGCGGCCATATTTGGTTTGGCAACGCATATTATTGTTAGCCCTGGCGTTTCTATGGACGAACCTTTAATTAAACAAGCTCTAGCAAGCGGTGTTCGTTCTTTGAGTGATATAGATTTGTTCGCCTGTTCTGTAGATAAGCCGGTTGTCGCAATTACAGGTTCTAATGGCAAAAGCACGGTAACGACCATGCTAGGTGCGATGGCTAAAGCTGCTGGGAAGCGTACAGCGGTGGGCGGTAATTTAGGTACGCCAGCACTCGATTTGCTGGCTGATGAAGTAGAGGTTTATGTGCTGGAGTTGTCGAGTTTTCAGCTAGAGCGAACGAGTCAATTAAATGCCGTTGCGGCAACGATACTTAATGTCTCAGCTGATCATTTGGATAGATACACGAATATAGCAGCTTATGCAGAGCAAAAACGCAAAGTTTACGATGGTAGTGGCGTGATGCTTTTTAATGCAGATGACCCAGCAGTTATTGCGATGCGCGACGCTGGTAGAGATGCCTTAACTTTTGGTCTACAGAAAGAGGCTGATTATGCTGTTATTAATACTCCAGAAGGTGAGTTTTTAGCACTGCATGGTAGGCCTATATTGGCTGTTAATGAGTTATTGGTAGCAGGGGTACATAATCAGGCCAATGCTTTGGCTGCATTAGCATTAGGTGGTGTATTAGGGTTACCAGAAGAGGCGATGTGTGAAGCTTTACGTCACTATAAAGGCTTAAAACATCGGATGCAGTTTGTCGCTAATATTGATGGAGTTAGCTGGGTTAATGACTCTAAGGCAACCAATGTAGGTGCATGTGTCGCAGCTTTGCAAGGTTTCAAAAACGCGGGTGTTATTCTAATCGTTGGTGGTGATGCAAAAGGCGCAGATATGAGTGAATTAGTGCCTATATTAAAAGAAAAAGTTAAGGCTTTGTTGTTAATAGGTAAAGATGGCATTCTGATTAAGCAAGCAGTAAATGATAGTGTGCCTGTATATGAAGTCGGAAAATTGAAAAAAGCCGTGAAGAAAGCAGCGAAAATTGCACAAGCAGGCGATACCGTATTGCTATCACCTGCTTGTGCGAGTTTAGATCAATTTTCTAATTACCAAGAAAGAGGGGCTGCCTTTATCTCTGAGGTAAAGGCTTTAGAAAAATGATTATTAGCGAGCAGTTAGCAAAACTAACGGACACCAATATGTATTTTGATAAAACATTGGTCTTTGTTTGTGTGTCGTTAATTGTTTTTGGCTACCTTATGGTGTCTTCTGCTTCTTTGCATTTAGGAGCGAAGTTAACGGGAAACTTATTGCATTATCCTATGCGGCAATTGTTGCATATTGTTTTGGGCTTAGCAGTCGGTTTTTGTGTTTGCTTGGTGCCTATGAGTTTTTGGGAAAGAACAGGGCCACTCTTGTTTTTTGTCGGTTTAGTTTTATTGGCTGTAGTACTGATACCTGGTGTCGGAGTTAAAGTGAATGGCAGTATGCGCTGGCTATCATTGCTAGGAATAAGAGTGCAAGTCTCAGAAATCATGAAACTTGTTGTGGTTATTTATATGGCTGGGTTTGTGACACGACATCATGATTTTGTGCGTGAATCAGTTTATGGATTAATTCGACCTTTGTTGCTGCTGTCTAGCGCTTGTGTTTTATTGTTATTAGAGCCAGATATGGGCTCTGCTGTGGTGATTGTTACTATTGCCATGGGAGTTATGTTTTTGAGTGGCGCGCGCTTGCAACAATTTGTTGTCTTAATTTTAGGCATTATTGGCGTAGGTGTTTTAGCTATTGTTTATTCAGATTATCGTTCGGCAAGAGTGACTAGCTTTTTGCATCCATGGGAAGATCCTTTTGGTAAGAGTTTTCAACTGGTGCAAGCTTTGATTTCCTTTGGTCGTGGCGAATGGACAGGTGTGGGACTGGGTAGCGGTGTACAAAAACTCTTTTATTTACCCGAAGCACATACGGATTTTTTATTTTCAGTGATTGCTGAGGAAACGGGGTTACTGGGGGTTGTTAGTGTCATTATCTTGTTTGCTCTGATGGTATGGCGTGCCTTTGTAATTGCTGAAATGGCGGAGCAATTAAATGAAAAATTTTCCGCGTTTATTGCTTATGGCTTGGGTATTTGGTTTGCTTTTCAGTCTTTTGTCAATATGGGTGTGAATATGGGCGTATTGCCTACTAAAGGTCTGACTTTACCTTTTATGAGTTATGGTGGCGGCAGTATGATTGTTATGTGTGCTGCAATGGCTCTGCTTTATAGAGTGAATAGCGAAATGGTGACTTTACAGAAAAATAAGGTGCCTAGTTATGAGTAAGCGTATCGTTATTATGGCAGGTGGTACAGGCGGTCATGTATTCCCCGCTCTCGCGGTTGCCCAGTATTTGGTGGATCAAGAGTGGCAAGTGAGCTGGATTGGTACGCATAAAGGCATGGAAAGTCGTGTTGTGCCTGAGAATAATATTGAAATTGATTGGTTAACGGTTAATGGTTTGCGCGGTAAAGGTTTTTGGGCCTTGTTTAAGATGCCGCTAATGCTTATAAAATCTTGTTTGGAAGCGAGAAAGATTTTACAAGCAAGAAAGCCAGATGTTGTTTTAGGTATGGGAGGATTTGTCGCAGGGCCGGGTGGTTTAATGGCTAAATTGATGGCTATTCCCTTAGTGATTCATGAGCAAAATCGAGTGCCAGGTACTACGAATCGCTTATTGTCGGGTATGGCAAATAAGGTACTGCAAGCTTTTCCTGATAGCTTTGCAGTAGCGAAATCAGCTATTTTTACCGGCAACCCCTTGCGTCAGGCATTAACTCAGCAACGCAGTGAAAAGAAACGTCATTCGGATGTATTACATATTTTAGTCATGGGCGGTAGTTTAGGTGCGCAACGGTTAAATGAAGTGGTTCCTGAGGCGCTAGCATTGTTAGATAAGCCTGTCGAAGTTAGACATCAAACTGGCTCAGCAATGCGTAAGTCAGTAGAGCAGGCGTATCAAAATAAATCGCTAAAGGCACAAGTTACGGAATTTATTGAAGATGTGCTTGATGCGTATACATGGGCTGATCTGGTGATTTGTCGTGCTGGAGCCATGACAATAAGTGAAGTGGCAGCGTTAGGCGTGCCTAGTGTTTTAGTGCCTTATCCTTATGCGATAGATGATCACCAAACGGCCAACGCGCAGTATTTAGTGGATTCAGGTGCAGGAATTTTGATTGCACAGCAACAGTTAACGGGGCCATTTTTGGCAGAACAAATTACATATTGCTCGACACGGTTAGAAGAAATGGCAACAGCAGCAAGACAAAGCGCAAAGATGAATGCAACCGAGTTAGTGGCAGAGCAGTGCATGATAGAGGCGGGAATATGAACAATTCAATTAATCAGATTATTCGGGAACGCTTAAAAAATATGCGTAAAGTCCATTTTGTTGGTGTCGGTGGCACGGGCATGAGTGGTATTGCTGAAGTCTTATCTAATTTGGGCTGTGAAGTTTCGGGTTCAGATATTAAAGAAAGCCCTGTGACTGACCGTTTAAGAGCGGCAGGTGTTACTGTTTTTATTGGCCATGATACGAAAAATGTTGCTGATGTTGATGTACTGGTGACTTCAACGGCTGTGGATAAGAAAAACGTAGAAGTAAAGTATGCTTACCAAAACCGTATTCCAGTGATTCCGCGTGCTGAAATGCTTGCGGAATTGATGCGCTTTCGTTTTGGTATCGCGGTGGCGGGTACGCATGGTAAAACGACGACGACCAGTTTGGTTGCAAGTATTTTGGCAGAGGCTGATTTAGACCCTACTTTTGTTATCGGCGGTCGATTAAATAGTGCGGGAACGAATGCTCAGTTAGGGCAAGGTCAATATTTAGTTGCTGAAGCAGACGAAAGTGATGCGTCTTTTTTACATCTACAGCCAATAATTGCAGTGATCACTAATATTGATCGAGATCATATGGAGACGTATGAGGGCAGCTTTAAGCGATTAAAAGATACTTTTATCGAGTTTTTATATCATATTCCTTTTTATGGTTTGGCAGTTCTGTGTATAGATGATGAAGGCGTGCGTGAGATTTTACCGCAGCTATCTAAGCCTATCCGAACTTATGGTGTTTGTCCTGATGCTGATGCACATATCTTTGATGTTAAACAACAAGGGATGTGTACAACGTTTACTGTTAGACGTTGGGGCGAGCATAAAGATTTAACCGTTACTCTAAATATGCCCGGGTGGCACAATATGTTAAATGCTGTTGCTGCAATTGCTGTGGCAACTGAGTTAAATGTGAGTGATGCCGCGATTATTGAAAGTTTAGGTGATTTTAAAGGTGTCGGTCGCCGTTTTCAGTTAAATGGTGAATTAGCACTAGCGAAAGGTTCGGTTACTTTAGTTGATGATTATGGGCATCACCCTAGAGAAGTTGCTGCAACTTTAGAAGCGGTAAAGCAAGCTTGGCCAGATAAGCGTTCGGTGGTTGTGTTTCAGCCGCACCGTTATTCTCGAACTAGAGATTTATTTGAGGACTTTGTTAATACCTTATCGAGTGCAGATGTACTGATTTTATTGGAAGTGTATGCAGCTGGTGAGGAGGCTATAACGGGTGCAGATGGTCGGGCATTAACTCGGGCTATTCGTATCAGGGGGCAAGTTGATCCTGTATTTGTGGAAAATATTGAGGATTTAGCAAGTATTTTAGCGGGTATTATTCAGCCTAATGATGTCTTACTGACTATGGGGGCAGGGAATGTTGGGCATATTGCCACTGAACTGCCTCAGCAATTGGCTGATCTGTTAGTGCAATGATTCCGTTAAGTCAGTCATTTTACGGGCAATTATTGCAGCATGAGCCGTTGGCGAAATATACCAGCTGGCGTGTGGGTGGTGAGGCAGAAAGATTATATATACCGGTTGATAAACAAGACTTGCAATTGTTTTTGGCTAGTTTAGCTGATGATGAACCAGTGCTTTGGTTGGGTTTGGGAAGTAACGTGCTGATTCGTGATGGTGGCGTCAAGGGCACGGTAATTAATACCAAAGGCAAGGTAAAGCAAATGCACTTGCTAGATGATGGGCGTGTTTATGTTGAATGCGGCGTGCCTTGTGCACATGTAGCGCGCTTTTGTTCTGAGCATGGCTTGTCTGGGGCTGAATTTTTGGCAGGCATCCCCGGCACGATGGGAGGTGCACTGAAAATGAATGCGGGTGCTTTTGGCGCGGAAACGTGGAGTTTGGTTGAAAGTGTTGAAATGATATCGCAGGGTGGCTCAATAAGTTCGCGTAATGCTAATGAATTTGAGGTCAGTTATCGTGCGGTAAAAGGGTCGGATAAGGCTTGTTTCTTATCCGCTATTTTAAAGTTAAGCGCTGATATTGATTTGGCTGGACAAGATAAGATAAAGAAATTATTGGCGCAGAGAGCTGCGACTCAGCCAACAAATCTACCCACCTGTGGCTCTGTATTTAAGAACCCTGAACATGATTTTGCAGCACGATTGATAGAGGCGAGTGGTTTAAAATCGTATACTATTGGCGGTGCGATTGTTTCGGAAAAGCACGCTAATTTTATTGTTAATACAGGAACTGCGACGGCGTTAGATATAGAGCAGTTAATTAGCCATGTAAAAAGTGAAGTTTCTAGGCAACAAGGGGTCGAGTTACAGACAGAAGTTTGTATAATAGGAGATAAATTGGCATGAAATCTGTTTTGATAAAAGATGCCAAAGATTTTGGACGTGTTGCGGTGTTAATGGGTGGTACAGCCGCAGAGAGAGAAATTTCTTTAAACAGTGGCAATGCGGTGTACCAAGCTTTATTAAACAATAAAGTAGATGTTCATGCCATTGATGTCAAAACCAATGTACTAGAGGCCTTGAGTGATACTTCATTTGACCGGGTGTTTAATGTTATACACGGGCGCGGTGGTGAAGATGGCGTATTACAATCGGTACTAGAGACCTTAGCTTTACCCTATACAGGTAGTGGTGTTTTAGCTTCTGCTTTAAGTATGGATAAGTTACGTACTAAGCTGTGTTGGCAGGGGGCAGGCTTATCGACGCCAAAATGGGTTTTATTGCAAAACGAACATGATATAGATCGCTGTATAGCTGAGTTAGGTTTTCCTGTTATTGTTAAGCCAGCCCAAGAAGGCTCTAGTTTAGGCATGAGCCGGGCAGAAACTAAATCAGAATTGCTTGATGCTTGGAAAGCTGCCGCAGAATATCAGTGTGATGTTTATGCTGAAGCCTGGGTGAAGGGTAAAGAGTATACGGTTGGTGTTTTAAATGGCGAAGGTTTACCTGTTATACGTTTGGAAACGCCTAATACTTTTTATGATTTTGATGCGAAGTATCGTGCTAATACAACGCTGTATCATTGTCCAGCAGGGCTGGGTAATGAGCTTGACGCTAAACTGATTAACTTGTCCTTAGAGGCTTGTGCTGTGCTCGGAGTGACGGGGTGGGGGCGTGTGGATGTGTTTATTGATGAGCAAGGACAAGCTCAGTTAATTGAAGTAAATACGGTTCCGGGTATGACCGATCATAGTTTGGTGCCGATGGCCGCAAAAGCCGCAGGATTGAGTTTTGAGCAGTTAGTGTGGCGTATTTTAGAAACGAGTGTTAAATGATCGCTCGGCGAGCTCAGATAAGAACCGCTGTGGGCACATTAATAGTGGTAGTCGGAATGCTGATCTGGCCATTATTGCAAGACATGATAAAAGAAGCGTGGCCGATAAAGCATGTTGGTGTTGAAGGTGAGTTTCAGTATATTAGTAAAGAGGATATACAAAGCAAAATAATCCCCTTGATTCATGATGGCTATTTTGCAATTGATTTACAAGAAATACAGCAAGCAGTGATGAGTTTGCCATGGGCAGAAAAGGTTCAGGTGCAACGCATTTGGCCTGATGGTGTTAAGCTGAGACTATATGAACAGAAACCCGTAGTACGTTGGCAAATGGACAGTTTATTGAATGTTCGTGGAGAGGTCTTTAAACCATTAAATATAGAGCAATTTAAGTTTCTACCTGCACTATATGGCCCAGCAGAGCAACGTCAGCAATTGTTGGAAATCATGTATGGTTTGAGTGTTAGCCTTATGGATCAAGGTTTGCGCTTAACAACGTTTAGAGTGAGCAATCGACAGTCTTGGTTGTTGGCGATGGAAAATGGCATGACAGTGCAGTTAGGTAGGATTGAACCATTGAACAAACTGACATTGTTGCTCAAAGCCTTTGTGGTGTCGGGGAATGAATTAGTGAATAAGATTGCTTATGTCGATATGCGCTACCCAAATGGCTATGCCGTGCGGTGGCGAGAAAATGAACAAATGAGTTGGTAGTTACTGAGAGTTAAGATTTAAAGGGTAGGGGCAATCTGGCTCTTAAAAGCAGGGTGAAAGGCAAAAGTAATGGCAAAAAAAACAGATCGTAATTTAATTGTAGGCTTAGATATAGGTACGTCTAAAGTTGCGGCTATCGTTGGTGAAATCAATGATAGTGGCGAGGTTGAAGTGATCGGTATTGGCTCAACGCCTTCGCGTGGATTAAAAAAAGGTGTAGTGATTAACCTAGAGTCGACAGTTAATTCCATTCAGCGAGCGGTAGAGGAAGCTGAATTAATGGCTGGCTGTGAAATTACGTCTGTTTATGCAGGAATTGCAGGAAGCCATATCAAAAGTTTAAATTCACACGGAATTGTAGCGATTAGAGATAAGGAGGTGTCACAATATGATATTAACCGTGTTATTGACTCGGCGCGTGCTGTTGCTATTCCTGCCGATCAAAAAATACTGCATATATTACCGCAAGAATTTATTATCGATATGCAAGAAGGAATTAAAGAACCTATCGGTATGTCAGGTATACGGCTAGAAGCAAAAGTACATATGGTTACTGGCAGTGTTAGTGCCGCACAGAATATTATTAAGTGCATACGTCGTTGTGAATTAGATGTCGATGATATTGTTTTGGAGCAACTAGCTTCTTGTTCTTCAGTTTTAACTGAGGATGAAAAAGAGTTAGGCGTGTGTCTTATCGATATAGGTGGCGGTACAACAGATATTGCTATTTTTTCGCACGGTGCGATTAAGCACACAGCAGTGATTCCTATTGCGGGGGATCAGGTCACTAATGATGTTGCTGTCGCTTTACGCACGCCTACACAGAGTGCTGAAGAAATCAAGAAGCTGCATGCTTGTGCTTTAACGCAATTAGCAGATGTTAATGAAATGATTGATGTGCCAAGTATTGGTGATCGGCCATCACGTCAAATTTCAAAACAGAATTTAGCGGAAATTATCGAGCCGCGCTATGAAGAGCTAATGCTTTTAGTGCAAGCTGAATTACGCCGTAGTGGTTATGAAGGTTTAATCGCCGCAGGTATGGTTTTGACCGGTGGTAGCTCTAAGGTAACCGGGCTTGTTGAATTGGCTGAGGAGATTTTTCATATGCCAGTACGATTAGGTTTTCCACAACATATCTCGGGGTTGACCGATGTTGTGCAAAACCCAATTTATTCAACAGGTGTTGGGTTATTGATATATGGGAGAGATCACTTTCTAAGTAACGAGCAGTTGTTAGAGACGAATGAGGGTATCTTTTCAAGAATGAAAAGTTGGTTTCAAAATAATTTTTAAATAATGTTTATTGAGCAGGAATGAGGCAGGCGTCATGAAATATGAATTAATGGATTTAGGGTTGGAAAATGCGGTCATTAAGGTGATCGGTGTCGGTGGTGGTGGTGGTAATGCTGTTAATCATATGGTGAGTAGCCATTTTGATGGGGTTGAATTTATTTGTGCAAATACAGATGCACAAGCACTACGCCGCTTAGAAGTGGACAGTGTTATTCAGTTAGGTGCTGAATTAACCAGAGGTTTAGGGGCTGGGACAAACCCAGAAATCGGTAGAGAAGCAGCTGAAGAGAATAAGGATGTCATTCGCGATGTATTAGAAGGTGCGAATATGTTATTTTTGACTGCAGGAATGGGCGGAGGCACAGGTACGGGTGCTATTCCCGTTATTGCTGAAATTGCTAAAGAAATGAATATTCTAACGGTTGCTGTTGTAACTAAGCCATTTGACTTTGAAGGTAAAAAGAAAAAATCAGTGGCTGAGCTAGGTATCGTTGAATTAGAGAAATATGTTGATTCGTTAATTATCATTCCTAATCAAAAATTATTACCCGTTCTGGGCGCAAATGTTTCTATGATGAAAGCATTTTCTGCTGCCAATGATGTCTTGCTTGATGCTGTACAAGGTATTACAGAGCTTATTACTCACCCAGGTATGATTAATGTTGATTTTGCTGATGTTAAAACAGTCATGTCAGGTATGGGGGCGGCGATTATGGGAACCGGTGTTGCTAGCGGAGAAAATAGAGCAAGAGTGGCGGCTGAAAAGGCGATTTCTTGTCCTTTATTGGAAGATATTAACTTGCAAGGTGCGCGTGGTATCTTAGTGAATATTACTGCCTCTGATATGGGTATTGCAGAATTTGATGAGGTGGGGAATATTGTCCATGACTTTGCATCAGATGAGGCCATCATTAAGATTGGTACTGCTATTGATGAGAGCTTAGGTGATGAAATTAAAGTAACAGTGGTCGCAACTGGTATGGGTGGCCAAAAAGTAGCAAGCGCACCAGTGAAATTAGTCCCTCCAAGTATTGCTACTGCAGGTAATGATTACTCTAGTTTAGATACGCCATCTGTTAGTCGTAAACAGGCGGCTGATGGTAGAGAAACGCGTTTCGGTGTGCAGCCTAAAAATAGCTCGGATATGGATTATTTAGATATCCCCGCTTTTTTAAGACGTCAAGCTGATTAAGTTTCAGTAAAGTTATCTAACGTATTGTTAAGATCTGCCTCCCAGCATGCGCTAGATACTTTTTTATACCTAAAAGTGCATTATTGATTAAAATAGTCAATCGTGTGTTTTTAGGTGTAAATAAAACATTTAAAAGAAACAAGTCTAAAAATACACGAAAACAGATCCATTATTTTGCGCCTCTTATTTTCTTCTTATGGAGCGAGAATAAAATACTATCTGCATAATGCAGTCTTGGTGTAATTTCTTTTATTATGTTTCTCTCGCTCCCAATAGGCCATAGAGAAGCGTAAGCTTGTCAGGTAAGGTTAATGATTAAACAAAGAACATTAAAAAATACGATTAGAGCAACGGGTGTTGGTTTACACACGGGTGATAAAATTTACTTAACTTTACACCCTGCAGCGGCTAATACAGGGATAAAATTTAGGCGAGTAGACCTAGAGGAACCCGTGACAATTGATGCTGTTCCACATAATGTTGGTGAAACAACTCTATCGACAACGCTAGTGCAAGACGGTGTAAAAATATCAACTATTGAGCACTTGTTGTCTGCTATGGCTGGGCTTGGTATTGATAATGCGTTGGTTGATGTGACCGCAGCGGAAGTTCCGATCATGGATGGTAGTGCGGGGCCTTTTGTATTTTTAATTCAATCTGCTGGTGTGCAAGAGCAAGATGCACCTAAGCAATATATTAAAATTAAACGTGAAGTTAAGGTGTCTGATGGTGATAAATGGGCGGCTTTTTTGCCTATGGACGGCTTCAAAGTAACCTTTACTATTGATTTTGAGCACCCTGCAATTGCTGATAATGTTAAAACCGCTACGATGGACTTTTCGTCAACGACTTTTGTCAGAGAAGTAAGTCGCGCGCGTACTTTCGGCTTTATGAAGGATATAGAGTTTTTAAGGGAAAATAACTTAGCTTTAGGCGGTAGCTTAGATAATGCTATTGTTATTGATGATGACAAAATCATTAATGAAGGCGGTTTGCGTTATGCTGATGAGTTTGTTAAACATAAAATGTTGGATGCCATTGGCGATTTATACTTGTTAGGGCATAGTTTGATTGGTGAATATCAAGGTTATAAATCAGGTCATAGCCTGAATAATCAGCTACTAAGAGCACTTGTTGCTGAGCCTGACGCTTGGGAAATGGTTACTTTTGAAAATGATGATGACGCTCCCATTCCTTTTATGCGTTCCGCTGAAAGTCGAGCTGGCGAATAAGTTACATTGCTTATTTATTTTGTTTTAGTAAAGTATTACTTAAACTTAATAAAGCATTCTTTAGTTTTCCTTCCGAAAGTGTATCTGCATTATTTCGGAGGGATTCTATATTTTCCGCAGAAGGAATGATTTTTTTCGATTTCTTTTCCGCCTTAAATGGGTCGGGTGCCAGTACTCGAACTCTAATCTTCTTAATTTTTTCCTTGCTTTGAGTGTTAACGGCTGTTTGTATTTGTGCGCTGCAAAAGCGTAGCTGTGATGCCCAAACCGCAGAGTTCACATAAATTATTAAAGTCTCTTCACTAACCACGCAGTCTTTTATATGGGGCTTTAGCTGGACAGGACTTACCGATAAAATAATACGTAAGATTCTCTGGTGCTTCGCTACATGCAACTGAATTGCAGTGGGTATTCTGGAAAAAGATGACGCGTTTTTAAAGCCCATAGTTAAGCCTTGAGTAAAAAGACTTAACAAAGCTCAGATAGAGAGCCGTCGATAAGCCAGAAGCACCAAAAATCATAGCCATCACCATAATTTGATAACGTGCGGCAATAAATGGCGAAATTCCCGATAAAATTTGCCCTGTCATCATGCCTGGCAAAGAAACCAAACCGACAGCGAATAAAGAATTAATGATTGGAATCATTGCTGCTTGAAAAGCAATATTGCGCGCTTGGATGTAGGTTTTATTTTGTAACTCCGAGTGGAAACGTTCTGCAGCTAGGCTGACGCTGTTCATTGATCCAGCAAAAATCATTCCTGCAATAGGAATCATATAATGAGGGGCATACCAAGGATTTAATGATAGTACACCTTGGGTAATTAAAGTCAAAGTCAGTCCGCTCGCTAAAAAGATAGCAAAGAAAGCGTGTGTAAATAATGTCGTTCGGTGTTCTTTTATCGAGCCTAATGCAATCCAACTTGATGCAATACACATAATGCACAAGATCAGTAAAATCAGCCAGCTATCCTGTGATTCAAAGATAAAGGCCAAAGCATAACCGACCAACAATAATTGGCTGAGCATACGAATTAATGCATACACAGAGTTTGCGATATTCAGCGACCAACGTGTAAAAATCAGTAACACTAAAAGCGCAGGCGTTAATGATAGGGCAAGGCTGTTTAAGCTAAGGGTTGCGATGCTATTATTCATAAAGGAGCTAAATAATAGGGGAGGAGTTGTGTGTGGGTGCGTTCATTGTTGATCATGCAGCTTTAATGTTTGTGGGTAATAGGTATCTACGCAAGTTTAAAAGCCTTCTCCAGAGGGAGAAGGGTGGATGAGGGAAAGTATAAAAAATCTTTGATTTTACTCTCCTCACTCCAATCATATCCAGCAGGAGGGGTTCTATTCTTGACTTGCTAATCTAGTATGTCTAGGGCTTGTTATTTAAGCTGTTTTGGTTTGAGCTGCTGTAAATCATCACGCAGAGTAAGATCCACACCGACACTAATAATAAAGCTAGTTGCTTCCTCTATATTCATTTTAGATTTAATGATTTTAGACTCGTGCACAATCACAGTAAAGCCGGAAGTAGGGTTGGGTGAGGTCGGTATAAATAGCACATACATGTCATCCTTTTTATTGGTGACATAAGCAGGAACCCAAACATCGTCTTTTGGATACTCAGTAAATACAACTTCACGGGCTCCTTTATTTTCATGACCAGAAAACATATTGACCACTTTTTTTATCACTCGATAAATTGTATTTAATAAAGGAATACGGTTAACAATGTTATCAATTAAGCGAATAATCCAAGAACCACCAGCCATGCTTAAACGGTAGCCGATATAAGCAAATAAATAAAAGCTTAAAGCGAAAATAGTGACGGTAATTAAATAATTATCCCAATAACCATAAACTATTTGAAACGCGCCTGAGATCAGCTCTTTCATAAACAGTACGATTTGCAAAATAACTACAATAGGAATAAAAGCTAAAATTCCGATTAGAAAATAATTGGCAGTACGTTTTAAAAATGCATTCATAGGATTCTCCGTTTATTATTGTTTTTAGTTAAGAATTTAATGATTTTAAGAGTAATAATACTCCTGATAGAGCGAGGAATACGGCAAATAATTGCGTGTATTTTTTATTATCAATTCGCTTGTAAATAAATTCTTCAGTGAGTAAAAATACAACGACTGAAGTTTGCAATAGCAGCATATTGTCTGCGTAGGGCATGCCATCGTCATAGCCAATAAAATACAAGGTCAGTAGTTGGAATAGAGCAAAGGTCGCATAGCAGATAGCAATAGTCGCGCGGGTAATGTTTTTAGGCTGATTCTGCTCATGTACTAATGCTGTGAGTAATGAACCCCCTAAATTAGTAATACCATGAACGATACCCATTAATATAAGGTATAACTTTTCATAACGAAGCATAGCTTTAAGTGCGAGTTCTACGCGTGGAGAAACACTTTTTAACGCGACCAATATTAGAAATGCGCCAATGATTAAACCGATATTTAAGTGAATATTAGTAATAATAAACAAGAACAGCACGATAAAAGGAATGCTGTACAGCAACACATTTTTATATAGCTTTAAATCGATATAGCTGTAATGCTTTAACACTTGCAGCATATTAATCGCAATAGAGATAGGCAGGAGCACCGAGAGAGCATAGCTAAATTCATAGCCGAGCAACAGCAGAAGAGGCGTACCAAATAAGAGTATACCGACACCAAATATAGATTGGATAATAGTTGTGAGTAGTAAAGTAGCTAAAATATCAACAGGCATAAAAAACCCATGGCGTCTTATTTAAAATAGTTTCAAGTATACCTTGCCCGCTCGTTTCTGTATAAGCATTCTGCTGGGAATAAAGGGTTATATTTTGAGGGTAACTGTTCACAGGCCCTCATAAAAATATCGTCATTCCCGAAGTGTTTAATCGAGAATCTGTTTGTTGATATAGATTTCTGCTAAAGCTTGTGCCCACGCTTGACTGGGTAGCATGCAGGAATGACAAGGAATTTTGATGTTTTCTAGGGGGGGCTGAACGATTACTTTTGAGGAGATCAGGGCAACGGAGCACCGTCACGCTGACTTCATATGGGCTACTCGATTGTCTCAGTTCCACAATGGGCACAAAACTTTTCATCCGCTGATAACGATTGACCACAAGTATTGCAGCTACGCTGTTCGCGGGCTTTATGGCCGCAATGACAACAGAATGCAGCATTGCTTTGTATGTTCTGTCCACAGCTAGTACAAAGCATATGTCTATTGGGTATTAAGCGAGCGAAATAAGCCCCAATATTTTGCTGAGTTTCGAATAAATAGGGCGTCGCTTGGTAAGCTTTAACTACCAGCCAAATGCTAGCGGAAATAATAGCGAGTACCGCTAAACTAAAATAGATAGTCTCACCTGTGTTTTTAACAAAGGGAGTGAGTAATTGCCAGAGTAATTCCTGGCTGATTATAACAATGACTAACAGTGTAATGGGTTCGGCAATATTGCGTAAAAATGAGGCTATGCCTGCGCGAGCGGGGATAGCGGCAATTGTCGCGCGGGAAAAATAAAAAAAGATAATTAAAGCAGCGAATTTGGCGCTAAACCAAATAATTTCCGCGGCTGTAAAGGTATCCGCCAATTGCAAATGATTCATCACTGGAATCCAGCTGATTAATTTAGCAACGACCAAGATGAGAATTAGGGTCAGTAAATGCTGCGCAGCTCTTTGGCCGGCGCTGTTTGATTGATACAAGGTAGTTGGCATAACATATCTCTTATGATGTTAATAGCAAGAGACCATAATAATACGCTTGCTGGAAAATAGGCAAGAAAGCTATTTTTTCTTGATTTATTTATGGATAAATATCCGTGTAACTGTTCACAGACCCTCATAAAAATATCGTCACTCCCGCAGTGTTTAATCGGGAATCTGTTTGTTGATATAGATTCCTGCTAAAGCTTGTGCCCACGATTGACTGGTAGCATGCAGGAATGACAAGGGATTTTGATGTTTTCTAGGAGGGATCTGAACGGTTACATATCCGTTATCTATTAACAAAAGCGATGTTTAGGAAAGATGCATTTAAAGCAACTGCCTTTACCTAGCTGGCTAGTAATAACTAACTTAGCATCGTGCCGAGCAAGGACATGTTTGACAATTGATAAACCAAGGCCTGTGCCGCTTTTTTGTTGTTTGCGCTTGGCATTGATACGATAAAAACGTTCGGTAACTTTAGATATTTCCTGCTCTGGAATACCTTCTCCTTGATCGGTAACTTCAAGAGTTAGGGTGTCATCTGATTGATACCATTGCACGGTTACAATTGATTCTTCAGGGGAATACTTGAGAGCGTTCACGACTAAATTTGAGAAGGCACTGCGCAGTTCTTGATCATTACCTAGGATATTGATATCTGTATCTATAAATAGCTCAATACGATTATTCAGTGCTTCTAAGGCGCTACTTTCTGAGCAGATTTGTTTTAATAAGGGCTGAATAGTGACGCATTCACGGGAAATCTTTTGCGTTTCAAGGTTAGCTAATAATAGTAAATCATCGACTAAATGTTGCATACGAAAGGTTTGGTTCTGCATCTGCTCTAATGAATGAGTCAAAAGAGGCGAGTGCTGATCATCCATGTCGGTAAGGGTTTCTAAATAACCTTTTAAGACAGTTAGCGGTGTGCGTAATTCATGCGAGATATTATCGACAAAATCTTTACGCATACGCTCGATATTTTTTAGATAAGTGACATCATGCGCCACTAATAGGTGCGCATTTTTACCGTAATTTACGACTTTAATTTGTAGGGTAATGTTTTTATTGATTGGCGAGTTAAGGCTTAAAACAGCATCACTATCTTTTTTAATTAAAAAATCAACAAAAGCAGGCGTGCGAATTAAATTAGGAATGCGTTGACCTTTGTCTGAAGTCTGTAGTCCCAATGTTTTTTTTGCCGCCTTATTAAACCAAGAAATTTCATCATGTTCTCCGAGTACGACTACAGCATCAGGTAGCGCAGCTGTTGATTTTCGGAATTGCTCAATGATGGTACTGAGTTGTTTTTTTCGTTTCTTATTGGCTTTTTTAATGCGAAAAATATGATAATAAATCTCTTCCCACAAGCCATCATGAGTTGGATTATTTGCTTTTGCTCCAGCACTCAACCAATGTTCTAGTTGTTTAAGTAGATAGGTTTGCCGAACAATAGTAGCGATACAAATGGCTAATAAAAAGTATAAGAAATGACCCACAAAGAGGCTGGCGATAAACGCTAAGAAGACCGCAACTGTGTAGTGAAAAAAATCTTTATGCCAAAAACTCATGAGCTCACTTTTTCAGAAAATAGATAACCGAAACCGCGCACCGTTTGTAGCCACTCTTCTCGATCATAATTGGCAAGAATTTTTCTTAAACGTCGGATATGCACATCTACTGTTCTTTCTTCTATGTATACACTGCGTCCCCAAACTTGATCTAATAATTGGGTGCGGTTATACACTTTATCGGGGTGTGTGAGAAAAAAACTAAGTAAACGAAATTCGGTAGGACTCACTTCAATTTGTTTGTCAGCGATACTAACTCGGTGTTGTTCGGTATCTAAAATAATGTCACGGAATTTAATTTGCGTTAAATCATGGATTTTTCCGCTTCTGCGTAGGACAGCTTTAATTCTAGCGATCAGTTCCTTAGGCGAGAAGGGTTTAGTAATATAATCATCAGCACCTAAATCCAAACCGCGAATTTTATCGGTTTCTTCGCCTTTAGCCGTGACTAAAATAATAGGTAAGTCTCGATAGCTTTCGTTTGATTTTAAGCGCCGCGTCCATTCGTCACCATTAATACTAGGTAACATCCAGTCTAATAAAATAAGGTCGGGCAAACCCTCTTCTAAGAGTGACTGCGCCTGCATGACATCGCCTGCTTCCAGTACGTTAAAATCATATTGCCGTAATACCATAACCAGCATGCTACGAATAGCTTCTTCATCTTCAACAACTAAAATTGTAAATTGACTCATATTACCTTCCTGTTTAACTGCTTCATTGTATAACATTTAATATGACGGCTTTGTGACAGTTGCTCCAGTAAGTGAGGGCTTAAGTCAGCAGTATTGAGGTTCACTCTTCATGCAAGCAGTAATATTTAAAGGTGTCGCTTTATTGAGACAGTAAATTAATTTGAGGGACGTAAGCTACCGCCTTTGTTTCCATAGGGTTATGAAGTCTTACCAGTGTTGCTGACTTAAAAAATTTGAGTTATCTAGAAACAAGATTGAGTATTGTCGGGTAATTGATACTAAAAAATACCAGAGAGCTTTGAGCAATAAAGGCTGCCTAAGCTGCTAAATCACGTATTACGTACTTGTAAAGAAATTACTGCTGTTATTTACCTGAAGGATCCAGCCGGCACGATCATTGCTTCGGTGTAAATACACTAATGATTATATTGCTAGTGCAAAATAATGACCACGTTACATGAATGACTTTTATTGTCGTTTTATTTGTTGATCAAGCAAGTTGAGTTAGGTTATTTTCACAGAAAATAACTGTAGCGAAAGAGATCAAGAAGAGGAATGTCTGCGCTACATTGACTGGATATTTTGAGTAGCTACCGTGGATGACACTTACATAAGTAGTAATCTATGCCTAAGGAGGCAAGATGATAAACAGGCTATCTCGGTTCTTATTTTCCCAGTGGTTTTTTGTACTCATTGCTAGCTTAGCATTCAATCACCTCGTTATTGCAGATGAAGATCGTCAGGGAAGTGTTTTAAGCATTAAAAGTGCAAGCTATGATGTAGAAAAACAGCGACTCAAAGTTAAGGTAAAAGCGAGAGGAGAAAAACCCTTTAAGCTTAAATTAATAAATGCAGTAACAAGTCAGTTATTATTGCAAAAAAACACTAAAAAAGACGAAGTAACATTAAGAGTCAATAAAATTAAAGGCTCTTCAGTTCCTTGTTCAGTGACAGTGCAATTAGGCCAATTTAGTAAAACAGAGGCTGTTAAAAATGCGCCGGTTGACTGTAGTGGGACTGAAGCAGGCGAGTCGAGTGCTGCTATTATCGAGTTCAAAATTAATGATGCAAAATATGAAGATGACTTGCTGATAGTCAGTGGTGAATTTAGGGGAAATACGCCAAAATCCATTAATTTATATGATGACTCAACAGGACAGCTATTGGCAACGCGCAACCGCAGCAGGGAAGACGGTCATTTCATATTTAAGGTTTACGACTTAGCGCGATCGCCTTGTCGTATTAGAGTTCAAGCAGATCAATCTAGTGTTACGAAAGTTGTCGAGCATGCAGAAAACTGTGCGATTGCACCGCCACCGACTGAAAATAAAGCGCCACTGTGCTCTATTATTAGTCCAGTTGAAACTAAGTTGAATATAGTATTAGGTGAATCGGTCAATTTTTCAGGAACAGCAAGTGATCCTGAATTAGGGGTACTGAGATACGAATGGGATTTTAATGGTGGAGCTGATAATCGGCCTACTGTACTGATGCCAGGGAATATTGTCTTTGATGCGAATAATGGACGTTTTTTAGTTCACTTTATTGTGACTGATGAGCAAGGTGCCCGCTGTACAGCAGATAGAACAATTATTGTTGGATTGGATACGCCGACTAACTTGCCTACTGGAATGGTGCCGCAACAAGCCGCACCAAATACAGCACAAGCAGGCGATGGCAAACATGTTGTATTGCCGGCTAACGATTTAGGGATGCACTGTGCTGATCTAGGTTCATATCCATTAAGTATCTTGCCGCCGTTTAATACCGTCAATGCACATGCTATATTAAAAGGATCGACGGGTAGCAATAAACCACTCATTTTAGATCCTCGTTCAGTTACATTAAAATTTTCGGCTGCATCTAATCTTAATGATCCTGTTGGGCCTAATTCAATCAATTCAACGAGCAGAAATTTTCCTATTGGTTCAAAGCTAGTTGATGCAAGCATTAAAAAATCCGACTTTTGGGATGATTTTAAAAATACAGGGCAAAGTATTGCATCGTTACTCTTTCCAGGCTTAAATCCTATCCCTGATGAAGGTTTGGCAACTGTAGATAATAGTGACTTGGGGCGTGGGCTATATATGCCAGGAATTGACGATCCTTATAGTGCTAATGACCCACAAGGTTTTAGCAAATTTGTTACAGAATTTGGCTGGTTTACTGCGCAAGGTATCCCATTAACGCCGGTTGATGATAGTGGGCGGTTAAATTCCTATCCAGTGATGCGTATTCAAGCCATCGACAGTAATACCGGATTAACCCTAGCAACAACCGATGTGGTAACGCCTGTTTCAGGTGAGGTCGATTGTCGTGATTGTCATACGGCAGGAAAAGTGGGTGCTAATACTGAAGCGCGCTTAAAGGCGCGAGATGTTTGGCTTAATACGGGGGTAGGTAATGAACCGCCTGTTTTTGTTACAGCGGCATCTGCTGATCGTCTAGATGTAGAAACAGCAGCAAAAAAGAATATTTTGATGCTGCATGATTTTAAACATGGAACTGACTTTATCGCTCAAGATCAACCGGTACTTTGTGCTAGTTGCCATAAATCCAATGCGCTAGCTTCTGTTGGTGGTCCGAGTGGAGATCCATTATTGGCAAATATGTCAAAAGTGATGCATGGTTTCCATGGTCGATTGCAGACGGATGCTCAAGATAACTTGCTACGAGATGTACAGGGTGAACCCGTTTTAATTGACCCTCAAAATCAGCTTGATGTAATTTCACTGATACCCGTGGGTGAAAATATCCCAATGGAAGAAAACTGTTTTCAGTGTCACCCAGGTAAAATTACACAATGCTTCAGAGGGGCAATGTATACCGCAGGGCAGACGTGTGATAGTTGTCATGGTGACATGTTAGCTATGGGCGGAGAATTTGCCCGAAAAGATGGCACAGTGCGCGAACCTTGGGCTGAAGAACCTACCTGTGGATCATGTCATAGTGGTATTGGTAGTGAAGCGGTGGCCAATAAAGCCTTTGATCCAAATGACCCTTCGGCAGAGCCGCTACCAGCGAAAACACCGCGATTTGCAGAAAATGCCAACACTTTATATCGTAATAGTCTGGATGGACATGCCAACTTAGGTTGTGAATCCTGTCATGGTAGCCCGCATGCTATTTGGCCAAACCGTAACCCAGATGCCAACGACAATATTACCGCAACGCAACTTCAAGGTCATGCCGGTACGATTTCTGAATGTACCGTCTGTCACGAAGATAATAGTTTTCCTAATGGCACCTTAAATGGTCCGCATGGCATGCATCCCGTTAATGATCCGAGTTGGATGGAGGAAGATGCGCACGGTCATTTTGCCGAAGATAGAAGCAATGGCGATCGCTGTGCAGCGTGTCATGGTGAAGATCATTTAGGAACACGTTTATCCAAAGTGCCAGTAGATCGCGTCCTAAAAGACCGTGAAGGTAAAGCGCTAGTTACTCTAAAAGCAGGGGATGAAGTCGCTTGTAATCTATGTCATAGTCTTAGCAAAAGCTTTGGCGATTAAACTCAAGCAGGGTAGGGCGGACTTCAGTCCGCCTTATCGCATTAAAGAGCAACTTCTTAAATTGGGTGCTGCTTTTTACAAGGTAGATTAAAGAGTAGCGCTCTACCGATCAAAATTATCAATTTATGCTATTGATTCACTTAGGAATCAAAATTCAATAATATCCGAAAGCACTGCCAGTCCTCGAAGGACTGGCAGTGCTTCATAATCTAAAGTT
>CBDVDU010000004.1:0-29064 GCA_965372825.1 uncultured Gammaproteobacteria bacterium
GCAAAGCATCCCGTTACTGGTGAATTAGTGCCGGTATGGATTGCGAATTTTGTTTTAATGACTTATGGCACAGGCGCTGTGATGTCAGTTCCTGCTCATGACCAGCGTGACTATGAATTTGCTAAGAAATACGGTATCGCGATTAAGCAAGTTATCTTTTCTACTAGTGGTGCTGAAGATAGTATTGCTGAGCAGGCCTTTACCGAGAAGGGTGTATTAAAGGATTCTGCTGAATTTGATGGGTTAACTTCGGCTGATGCGGTTAATGCAATTGCTGATAAGTTGGAAAAAGAGCAGAAAGGTCAGCGTAAAACTAATTTCCGATTACGTGATTGGGGTGTTTCTAGGCAGCGTTACTGGGGCGCACCAATCCCTATTATTTATTGTGATGATTGCGGTACAGTCCCAGTTCCTGAAGAAAATCTACCTGTTGAGTTACCTACAGATGTGGTTTTAGATGGCTCGAATTCGCCACTGGCAACGCACGATGCCTTTTTGCATGTCGATTGTCCTAAATGTGGGAAAGCTGCAAAACGTGAAACCGATACCTTTGATACTTTTATGGAATCATCTTGGTATTTTGCTCGCTTTGCTAGTAGCAAAGCAGATTCAATGCTGGATGAGAGTGCTAAATACTGGTTGCCTGTAGATCAGTATATTGGTGGCATTGAGCACGCAATTTTACATTTACTTTATGCGCGTTTTTTCACTAAATTAATGCGTGATGAAGGCTTGTTAGTGTGTGATGAGCCGTTCAAAGAGCTGCTAACTCAGGGCATGGTGCTAATGGATGGCACGAAAATGTCTAAATCGAAAGGCAATACGGTTGACCCTGAACATTTGATTGCTGAATATGGTGCTGATACGGTACGTTTGTTTATTATGTTTGCCGCGCCTCCTGAGCAGTCTTTAGAATGGTCTGATAGTGGTGTAGAGGGGAGCTTCCGGTTTTTGAAGCGCCTATGGCGCCAAGTGTATTTGCATACGAATAGTGTCTCTTCTGTGCCTGCTTTAGATAAGAAAAGCCTGAGCAGTGCAGAAAAAGATTTACGCCGGCAGTTGCATCATGCGATTGAAAAAGTAACGGATGATATAGGCCGTAGACATCATTTTAATACCGCCATTGCAACGAATATGGAGCTATTAAATAGCTTAGCTAAGTTTGATGAGCAGGGCGATAGTGCAGTAGCCGTACGTCAAGAAGTAATGGAAGCGATTGCTTTAATGTTGTATCCGATTGCGCCGCATATTTGCCAGAAATTATGGCTAGCTTTAGGCAAAACTGAAGATATTAACCAGCTTTGGCCCACTGTTGATGCGGCAGCATTGGTGCAGGATGAAGTGCAAATGATTGTTCAAGTTAATGGTAAGTTACGCGGTAAAATCAAGGTTGCAACAGGTGCTAGTAAAGATGCGATAGAAGCGCTTGCTTTGGCAGAGGAGAATGTCGTGCGTTTTATTGATGGTAAGCCAGTGAAAAAAGTGATTGTCGTACCTAAAAAACTAGTAAGTATCGTTATCTAAGGTATTGAAAAGTATGATGACTAAAAATAGTATTGTTTTCATGTTGATGCTTTTGTTAACTGCTTGTGGTTATCATTTGCGTGGCGCAATTCAGCTTCCCGAAGCGTTACAGAAAATTTATGTGCGTGGTGCTTCGGCAGAATTAACTAATACTATTGCTAGGACTTTTCGTTCTGCTTCAGGAGAGTTAGTGGCAACGGCAGCTGAAGCTGGCATGATTTTAAATGTTATTAACGAAGATTATCAGCGACGAACTATTTCTATAGATTCTTCAGGGTACTCTAATGAATATGATCTGGTATATCGATTGACCTTTGATTTACTCGATAATCAAGGTGTAGTCTTAATCTCTGCGCAAACGATCGAGGTTTCTAAATCATATTTTAACACGCAGAGTAGCAATACTGTGTTGTCGAAAGGCAATGAAGAGGCGGTTTTACGTAAAGAGCTTTATAGTCAGGCTGTACGTTCGGTTATTGATCGAGCCAGAGCTGAATTGAAGAAAACCCTGCCATAGTGTGGTTAAAAGCTGAACAACTGCCGGCGGCATTAGCTAAGAAGCTTGCACCTATTTATTTTTTGAGTGGCGACGAGCCGCTGCAACTAGGTGAAGCGGCTGATGCAGTCAGGCAGGCGGCTAAAATAGCAGGATATGACACTCGAGAAGTACTAACGGTTGATGTTAGCTTTTCTTGGGCAGATTTTTGGCAAGCAGCCGATTCAATGTCGATTTTTTCAGAAAAGAAAGTCATTGATTTGCGGATGCCTACTTGTAAGCCTGGGGCTGAAGGTAGTAAGGCTTTAGTGAGCTACTGTGAGCGTTTGCCTGAAGATACCCTGTTATTAATTAGCGCAGGTAAGTTGGAAAAGTCAGCTAAAAAGTCAAAGTGGATGACGGCACTAGAAAAACACGGTGTTGCTGTACAGGTTTGGCCTTTAGATGGCACTGCTTTGATGCAGTGGTTACAGCAGCGACTACAGCGTAGAGGTTTGTTTGTAGAAAGAACGGGCATAGCTATTATTGCTGCGCGTGTGGAAGGTAATTTATTAGCTGCTGCTCAGGAAATTGAAAAGCTGTATGTGTTGTATGGTCAAGGCTCTGTATCTGATACGCAGATTCAAGAAGCTGTAGCGGACGGTTCTCGTTATGACGTGTTTAATCTAGTCGATGCGGCATTGTCGGGACGAGTTGAACGCGTGTTAAAAATACTTTCAGGCCTGCAGCACGAAGGAATTGCTGCGCCGATTGTCCTTTGGGCTTTGGCGCGAGAAGTGCGTAATCTTATTCATATTAAACGGAAAGTAGACGCAGGTCAGGCGAAAAACACTGTGTTTATGCAATATCAAGTGTGGGGGGATCGGCAGAAATTGGTCAGTCACGCTTTGGCTAAACTTAAGCAGAAAAACCTCATGATAGGTTTATTGGTCGCGGCTCAGGCCGACAGGCAAATTAAGGGTGCGCAACAAGGTGATTGCTGGGAAAGCTTACTGCAACTTGCCTTAATGCTGACAGGTAAGGATATTAATGTGCCGTCAGTGTCATTTTAAGGTAAAAATAAGCTGAAGCTTGCCCCGCCTAAGCGGCTGTCATTAGTGGTACTAATATAGCCGGATTTATTGTTGCTGCTATGTAAATTAGCAATGATGGAGACAAAATACAAACCTAGGCCGGTATTTCCGGTTTTAAAGTCCACTTCACCTGTGCTGGTGAAGCTCTCTGGAAAGCCGTCACCATCATCTTCAATTCTAAAGTACACATAGCCATCTTGTTGCCCTGCTGAAAGAATTATTTTTTTATGACTATAGCGCTGTGCATTGTTCAAAATTGAGTTAATTGAACTACAGATTAAATTAAAATCGCAGTAGCAAAGCAGATCTTCATTGCATTCAATTTCCAAAGCTACGTCACTTAGGTCAAAGAGTGATGACTGTTGAGCTTTAACATCATTCAGAATTTCACTCACTGAATATTCATCAATATCTAAGGTGAAAATTTTAGCCTCAATTTTATATAAAGTGAGTAACTGAATTAGGTTATTGTTCATGCGGCTAGCTTCAAACTCTAATTGCAAGATATGTTTGTTTTCTGTATTAGTCTGCTTGAGCTGCTGGATCAGTTCGCTGATAACACCTAGCGAGTTTTTTACATCATGGATAGAGGAGCCAAGGATGGCTGAGAAATTTATGGGAGTTACTGGCGAGTGGGTCATTTTATTGCTGTTTTATTAAAGCTATGTACTAGTTTGGCATATTCCATTTGAATGCTATTGAGTTTGTATTGGGCAACGCCTAGTTTTTTCGCCTTGTTAATATAAAATTTGGCTTCTGCCATATTATCTTTAGTGCTGCCTGATACTTTAATATTATGTAGTATGATTTTAGTCATATTAAGAATAATGGTTTTATTCTCAGGCATGGCTTTAAATGCCTTGGCAAAAACGGCAATGGCTTCAATAAACTTTTCTTGTTGGTACAGTTTTACACCTTCATTATTAACATGGATTAGTTCTTGTCGTGTTGCATTGATCAGTTCATCTGCATGGCTTTCGCGACCGATAGAGCTGTGCATGATATTGATTTCATTTATGAACTCATCGTCATCAATATGGCTTTTGATCAGTTGCTTGATAAGCTCATCTGCGGTTTCTTCGTGGTCATTTTGGTAGCAAACTTTGGACATCTCTAGTTTGATTTCTTTATCTAGTATTTGATCATATTGCTTGCTAATGCTTAATGCTTTACTGAATGCCTCTTCTGCTTGTTCTGCTTCGCCCATACTTTGATATATTTCGCTTTCAGCAATAGTAGCGCGTAACTCTGCACTAGGGTCATTAGGGAATTCTTTGCGCATGGTTTGTAGGATTTCCAGTGCCTCGGTTTTTTTATCTGCTTTTTTAAAAATTTGGGCTAGATTAGAGAAGTCGTTAGAACTTTTGTGTACGGAATATCTACCTAGTTCGACCGCGGCTTTACAGGCATTTTCTGCGGTTTCTAAATCGCCAGTTTTATTGGCAATAGTTGCTAGTTTTCGTTGTCTTAAAATGGTTTGTGGCGACAATTGTACTGCTTTATGTAAAGTCTCTTGCGCTTCTATATGTTGTTCAGTGGCTTCATATGATTGAGCAAGCAAATCATAAGCTTCCATGGTCATAGGGTATTTGCTAATGATTTCTTGGAAAGTGCCAATCGCTTCTTCTGTGTTGCCTTGTAAGTAATTAATCTGTGCTATCCCAAGCAAAGCCCAGTTAAGTTCTCTTTGCTCTAGAATATCTTGATAAATATCCTGTGCAGTTGAATAATCTTGAGTATGAATGGCTAATTCGGCACGTTTTTTTAATACTGCGGTATGTAGTTTTTTAGGACTTTCATCCAGTAACTTATCGCAATATTTAATGGCTAAAGGATAGTTCTCAATACCTGTAGCGGCATCGACCTGCTTAAAAAGTAGTTTTCGTTCAAAAGTCCGTTCTAAGCGAGTTAGTAAAAGTTGTCCTGTAAAAGGTTTAGTTAAATACTCGTCAGGTTTGTTTTCCATGGCGCTGAGTACCATGCCTTGTACCTGTTCTGCTGTCACCATAATAAATGCTGCGGAGCTGGGCAGTAGTTTACGAAATCTAGCTTCCTCTAATACTTGCAGTCCATTTTTTCCTTCGCCTAAATTGTAGTCGCACAAGACAATATCAAATTTCTGGGTTTGCATTGCGTTGATCGCTTTTTGGCCATTTTCAGCTTCAATAAGTGTGACTACACCTAATGAATAAAGCATGTCTCTTATTGCTTTACGCATGACAGGGTAGTCTTCAATTAGTAAAATTTTTTTTGATTTGAGGTCTAGCATTACTCAGGAATTGGTTGCTGGCGGGCAAGAATAAGGGCTTATTATCCAAGGTATTTATTTGTATTCTATATTTTTCCCTTGAAAAAACAATCTTTGCCCTAATATCGAAACCGATAATGACTATTTATTTTGAGGAATACTAAAAAAATGACTGTTGAAGCTAAAAAAGAAACGCTAGGATTTCAAACTGAAGTCAAGCATTTACTACAATTAATGATTCACTCTTTATATAGCAATAAAGAGATTTTTTTACGTGAATTGATTTCTAATGCTTCTGATGCATCAGATAAATTGCGTTTTGAAGCACTGTCTAATGATGGTTTGTATGAAGGGGATAGCGAGTTAAAAATTCGCATTGCTTTTGATAAAGATGCAAAAACACTAACTGTTAGCGATAACGGTATTGGTATGACGCGCGAAGAAGTGCAAGAGCATATCGGTACTATTGCTAAATCAGGTACAAAACAGTTTTTTGATGCGCTAACAGGCGACCAAGCTAAAGATAGTGAACTCATTGGCCAGTTTGGTGTAGGTTTTTATTCTTCTTTTATCGTGGCAGATAAAGTCACTTTAATTACGCGTAAAGCAGGTAGCGAAGAAGCAACGCTTTGGGAATCGGCGGGTGAAGGTGAATACACATTAGAAACGGTAGAAAAAGTAGGTCGTGGTACTGAGATCATTTTGCATTTAAAAGATGATGAAAAAGAATTCTTAGATAATTACCGTTTAAGCTCTATTGTTAAAAAATTCTCTGACCATATTTCTTTGCCAATTGTCATGGATAAAGAAATTCCAGCTATTACGGATGAAGAAGGCAATGAAACTGAGCCTGCTAAAGTTGAAGAAGAGGTAGTTAATAGCGCATCTGCATTATGGACTAAATCGAAAGACGAGTTAGATGAGGAAGCCTATAACGAATTTTACAAACATGTTGGTCATGATTTTCAAGACCCTTTAGCACATGTACACAGTAAAGTAGAAGGTACGAACGAATATACGATGTTGTTATATGTGCCTGCACGTGCTCCATTTGATATGTGGGACAGAGAGGCAAAGCACGGCGTAAAACTTTATGTGCGTAAAGTGTTTATTATGGATGACGCTGAGCAGTTAATGCCACGTTATTTGCGTTTTATTCGTGGTGTAATTGATACTGATTCATTACCTCTAAACGTGTCGCGTGAAATTCTGCAACAAAGCAAAAAAATCAATACGATTAAAGCGGGTGCAGTTAAAAAGGTGCTGGGTTTACTAGAAGGCCTTGCGAAAAACGATAAAGAAAAATACGCTACTTTTTGGGCTCAGTTTGGTAATGTGATCAAAGAAGGCCCTATCGAAGATAATAAGAATAAAGAGCGTGTTGCAAAGTTATTACGTTTTGCATCGACGCATGCCGATACGGATGTGCAAGAGGTGTCTTTTGAAGATTACATCGAGCGTATGCAAGAAGGCCAAGATAAAATCTATTATGTAACGGCGGATAGTTTTGCCGCAGCTAAAAACAGCCCGCATTTAGAAATCTTCCGTAAGAAAGGTATTGAAGTTCTATTACTATCTGATCGTATCGATGAGTGGTTGGTGTCTAACCTAAATGATTTTGATGGTAAGGTTTTACAATCGGTTGCTAAGGGACAGTTAGATTTAGATAAATTTGATACTGAAGAAGACAAAAAAGAGCAAGAAGAAGCGTCTAAAGATTTTGAGTCTGTTATTGCTCAAATCAAAGAAGTGTTGACTGATAAAGTAAGTGAAGTACGTTTAAGTCATCGCTTAACGGCATCACCATCTTGTTTGGTAACAGAGCAAGATGCGATGAGCTTAAATATGGAACGCATCATGAAAGAAGCGGGTCAGGATATGAGTATGATGGGTATGGGTGGTAGCAAGCCGGTATTCGAAATCAACCCAGAGCACGCTTTAGTAACACGATTAAAAGAAGAGCAAGATGATGAGCGCTTTTCTGATTTAACACGTATCTTGTTTGATCAAGCAGTGTTAAGTGAAGGCGGACAGCTAGATGATCCTGCTGAGTTCGTGCATAACTTGAATGGTTTATTACAAGGTTTATTGAAATAAGCTTTTAGTGATTGTTTGAAGAAAAAGGCCGCACTATGCGGCCTTTTTTTATGCCTTAAATAAAGTGAATTATCTAGGACGGATATTGATTTCTACGCGACGGTTTTGTTCGCGTCCTGCTGCAGTATTATTTGAAGCGACAGGAAAGCGCTCGCCAAGACCGCGTGAATGTATTCTATTGCTGCCCACGCCTGAGCGGACTAAATAATTTGCTACGCTAGCGGCACGGCGTTCAGATAATTCCTGATTATATTGGTCGCTACCTGTAGAGTCGGTGAAACCTCCTACGTCAATACTTGTATCTTTAAATTCCTTAAAAATGATGGCAATTGAATCGAGGATCGGAGCGAAATTACTATTGAGCATCTCAGAATCAGTTGCAAAAGTAATATTGCCAGGCATGATCAACTGTAAATTATCGCCAGTTCTTTGTACTCTAACCCCCGTTCTCTCTAGGCGTAAGCGTAATTTCTTTTCTTGAGTATCCATATAGTAACCGATGCCTGCGCCACCTGCGGCTCCTACGCCTGCGCCAATCGCTGCGCCCATTGCAGCACCTTTGCCTCCACCGGCAAGCGCGCCAATCGCTGCGCCAGTTGCTGCACCTGCACCTAAGCCAATCCCCGTTCCCCAGGCTGTGTTAGAGACTTTTTCTTCGCCTGTGTAAGGGTCAATTGCGCAGCCTGTTGTTAGAGCTGTTGCTAAGATAATACCCGTTAGTTTTTTCATGTTGAATCTCTTGAATTGTAAAAATTAGATGAACTGTCGCTGTAACTTGTCTTCTGTAAGCTGTAAGGCGACCGGCTTGATATAGCATACCAATACTTACTTTAGTTTGTGTAGCACTGCCAGTCCTTTAAAGACTGGCAGTGCTTGGTATTCGACTTCAGTATATTATTGAATGCCGCTCGCCTAATTAGGGTGCAAAGGAATTTTGGTGTGGATTTATGGTTACTGATTCTTTCCAAATTTTTTTGCTTGTTAATAATTTAGCTGTATAAGTTTAGTTTTGGCAGAGTGTAATTATAAGTGATAATGCTGGCGATGTATAAAACGCTATGATTCAGGTAGAATAATGCCTAATTGATGATTAGGTAATTTAATATGAAAAGACGTGATTTTATTAATAAGGCCAGTGTTGGTGCTTTAGCGGCAGGTAGTGTGGTTCTAGCTCCGACTGTCGTTCATGCTAAATCTAAAATTAAGTGGAAAATGGTCACCGCTTGGCCGAAGAATTTTCCTGGCTTAGGTGCGGGTGCTAACTTACTGGCCAAAATGATTAATGAAATGAGCGGCGGCCGGATGAAAGTCAAGGTGTACGGTGCTAATGAATTAGTGCCTGCCTTTGAAGTGTTTGATGCGGTATCTAGAGGTACGGCACAAATGGGTCATTCGGGCGCGTATTATTGGAAAGGTAAATCAGAGGCGACGCAGTTTTTTTCTAGTGTACCTTTTGGTTTAACCGCCCAAGAAATGAATGCTTGGTTATACTATGGTGGCGGCATGGAGTTATGGCGAGAGCTGTATGAGCCGTTTAATTTAATTCCTGCCGCTGCGGGTAATTCGGGTGTGCAAATGGCTGGCTGGTTTAATCGTGAGATTAAAACAGTAGGGGATTTAAAAGGTTTAAAAATGCGTATTCCTGGTTTGGGCGGGGAAGTGCTACGCCGAGCAGGCGGCACTACGGTTAATATACCGGGCGGAGAACTTTTTACTTCATTACAGTCGGGGGCGATTGATGCGACTGAGTGGGTTGGCCCTTATAACGATTTAGCTTTTGGTTTTTATAAAGTTGCTAAATACTATTATTATCCGGGTTGGCATGAGCCAGGTTCAACAATGGAAGCGTTGATTAATAAGCAAGCATTTAATGAGTTGCCGGATGATTTGCAAAGTATTGTTTTAGCCGCTTGTAAGGCGGTGAATATGGATATGCTTTCCGAGTATACGGCGCGTAATAATCAGGCCTTAGATACTTTGGTCAATAAGCATGGTGTTAAGTTAATGCCATTGCCAGATGATGTGCTTAGAAAGTTAAAGCAATTATCTGAAGAAGTGGTGCTGGAATTAGCAAATAAAGATCCAATGGCGCAAAAGATTTACCAGTCTTTTAATCAGTTTAGAGGCCAAGTTTCGCAGTGGAGTGCTTTATCCGAGCAAGCTTTTTTAAGTGCTAGGGCTTTAAAATAAGCTGTATCAGTTTGCTCTGCACTCATTTTAATTAACTATAATCTGTCGTTTAAAGACTTTTTGGCAATGTACTAATGAAGAATAAAAAAACATTCAAACCCTGTGATCTCGTGATTTTTGGCGCGTTGGGGGACTTATCGACGCGTAAATTGTTGCTCTGTTTGTATCAGCTAGATAAAGCCAATTTACTTGAGCCTGATACCAAAATTATTGGCGTGGATCGCTTTGAAGATGAAGGTAATTTGTTGCTTAAAGCGGCGAGTACTTGCTTAGAAAAGTTTTTGAAGGAAGAGCGTGAACAGTCGGTGTGGGAGCGGTTCTCGGCACGCATGAGTTATTTGCAAATTGACTTAACCCAGCCAGATGAATATAAACAGCTGGCTAAAGTTGTTGATAAAGAAAAGCGCAGAATGATTAATTACTTCTCTGTACCTCCTTTTTTATTTAAAGCGATTTGCCAAGGGTTGAAGCTATCGGGGGCATTAACCCCTGAGTCACGCATGGTCATGGAAAAGCCAATTGGTTACGACCTAGAGTCGTCTAAAGAAATTAATGATGCTGTCTCGGATGTATTTACTGGCGATCAAGTGTGCCGTATTGATCATTATCTGGGCAAAGAAACAGTTTTGAATTTATTGGCGTTGCGTTTTGCTAACTCGCTGTTTATTACTAACTGGGATCACAATACCATTGATCATATTCAAATTACCGTGGCAGAAGAAATCGGTATCGAAGGTCGCTGGGGATATTTTGATCAGTCTGGTCAAACGCGGGATATGATGCAAAATCATTTATTGCAGATTTTGACCTTTATTGCCATGGAGCCACCGGTTAGTTTGGATGCAGATAATATTCATTATGAAAAAATCAAAGTTTTAAAAGATTTGCGTCCAATTACCGCAAAAAATGTCGCTGAAAAAACCGTACGTGGCCAATATGCTGCTGGGCAGATTAAAGGGGCTGCTGTACCTGGCTATACAGAGGAAGAAGGCGCTAATACTGAGAGTGATGCTGAAACCTTTGTTGCCGTTCGTGTGGATATTGATAACTGGCGTTGGGCGGGCGTGCCTTTCTATTTGCGTACAGGTAAGCGGTTACCTGCAAAGCACTCAGAAATTATTATTCAGTTTAAAGCGTTGCCGCATAATATTTTTAAAGACAGTTTTGACAAATTACCTGCCAATAAGTTAAGTATTCGTTTACAGCCGGATGAAGGAGTTGATGTTGAGATTTTAAACAAGATCCCAGGAATCGACGAGCAAATTAAAGTGCAGGAAAATAAACTGGATTTGAGTTTTTCAGAGGCATTTAAAGGGAGTCATATTGTCGATGCTTATGAGCGCTTATTGTTAGAAGCAATGCGTGGCAATTCAACTTTGTTTATTAGTCGTGAAGAGATAGAGCAGGCGTGGACTTGGATTGACTCTATGCAAAATGCTTGGAAAGAAACGCAAGATGCGCCGAAACCTTATCCAGCGGGTACGTGGGGGCCAGAAGCAGCAATTACTTTGTTGGCGCGTGATGGTCGTGAATGGGAGAATGATGTTTTGGGTGGCGACTTATAATAGTCGGGGTTTTTTGTTAGGCCTGTGTTGCTGTATAATGGCGCGCATAAAACACAATAATATAGTTTATTTGTTACTTTTACAGTAACTTTATAGGAAGATAATATGCATTCAGTAGTAGAAAAAGTCACTCAACGAATCATAGAGCGCAGTCATGTTGTGCGTAGCTTATATTTAAAGCACATTGATAAAGCAGCAGAAGAAGGGCCGCATCGATCTACTTTAGCGTGTGGGAATTTAGCGCATGGTTTTGCTGCCTGTGGTACCGGCGAAAAAGCCGACTTAACAGATAATAAAAAAGCTAATATTGCGATTATTTCTTCTTATAACGACATGCTTTCTGCGCATGAGCCGTATAAAGATTCCCCTGCGTTAATCAAAGCAGCAATCAGAGAGGCGGGTGGCGTAGCTCAGTTTGCCGGCGGTGTGCCAGCCATGTGTGATGGTGTGACTCAGGGTCAGCCAGGTATGGAGCTATCTTTATTTAGTCGTGATGTGATTGCCATGTCTACCGCGATTAGTTTAAGCCACAATATGTTTGATGGTGGCTTATACTTGGGTGTTTGTGACAAAATTGTTCCGGGTTTACTGTTAGGGGCTTTGAGTTTTGGACATTTGCCCGCGGTATTTGTGCCGTCTGGCCCGATGACTAGCGGTATTACCAATAAAGAAAAAGCCATGACACGCCAGCTGTATGCTGAAGGCAAAATTGGCCGTAAAGAATTATTAGAATCAGAGTCAAAATCTTATCATAGCCCAGGTACGTGTACTTTCTATGGTACAGCGAACAGCAACCAGATGATGGTTGAGATTATGGGTTTGCATTTACCGGGTAGTTCATTTATCAATCCTTATACACCGTTACGTGATGAATTAACTAAAGAAGCGGCACGACAAGTATTAAAATTCACCGCATTAGGCGATGATTATCGCCCATTAGGTCGTGTCATTGATGAAAAAGCGATTGTTAATGCGATTGTTGGTTTGTTAGCGACAGGTGGTTCAACTAACCATACGATGCATATTGTTGCCATTGCTCGTGCGGCAGGTATTGAAGTGAATTGGGATGATTTTAATGAGTTGTCCCATGCAGTGCCCTTATTAACGCGTGTTTATCCGAACGGTCAAGCCGATATTAACCATTTCCAAGCAGCAGGAGGCATGGGTGTGTTGATTGCTGATTTATTAAGAGGTGGTTATTTACATAACGATGTGATGACGATCGCTAATAATCGTGGTATGGGTGATTACTCGCAAGAGCCTAAAATCATTGATGGCAAATTGATTTGGCAAGAAGGTCCAGCTAAATCATTAGATGATACAGTCATTGGTTCATTAGAAAAGCCATTTGCAGCAAGTGGTGGACTGCATGTGATGCATGGTAATTTAGGGCGTGGTATTTCTAAAGTATCAGCGGTTGCTGAAGAGCATCAAGTGGTTGAAGCACCTGCTTTAGTTTTTGATGATCAAGATGATGTGCTTGCTGCATTCCATCGTGGTGAGTTGGAACGTGATTTTATTGTTGTATTACGCTTCCAAGGGCCTAAATCAAATGGTATGCCTGAATTACATAAATTAACGCCAATCTTAGGCTTATTGCAGGATAGAGGATTTAAAGTCGCTATCGTGACTGACGGGCGTATGTCAGGTGCCTCGGGTAAAGTGCCTTCGGCGATTCATATGTGCCCTGAATGTGAAGATGGCGGGCCATTAGCAAAAGTACGCGATGGCGATATGATTGTTTTAAATACTCAAACGGGTGATGTCAATGCCTTGGTTGATGACGCTGAGTTTAATGCGCGTAAACCTGCCGCAAATAGCGCGAAGGGACATCATTGGGGTATGGGGCGTGAAATGTTCGGTGCTTTCCGTGTCGGTGCTTCTTCGGCAGAAACAGGGGCGACGAATTTATTTGATGAAACTAACCTTTATTGCCGCGTTAAGAAATAAACATCCGCTTTTACTAAATACTAAATAAATATAAGACTATGACAATTAATAACTGGAAAGTTCAACCTTCTGACGTTCTAAATGCTTCACCTGTAATGCCAGTGATGGTAATTCAGGATGCGGCTGACGCAGTGCCTTTGGCGCGTGCTCTAATGGCGGGTGGCATTAACGTATTGGAAATTACTTTACGTACGGCGGCGGCAATGGATGCGATTCGTGCCATTAGCCAAGAAGTAGAAGGTGCAATTGTGGGCGCGGGTACGATTACCACTCCAGAAGAATTAAAAGCAGTCGCAGATGCAGGGGCAGTTTTTGCTATTAGCCCAGGCTTAACGCCTAAGCTTTTAGAGGCAGCGAACCACAGTGAAATCGCTTTAATTCCAGGTATTTCAAGTGTATCTGAGTTGATGTTAGGTATGGAGTATGGTTTGGATCATTTTAAATTCTTTCCGGCTGCTGCTGCGGGTGGAATTCCTATGTTAAAAGGGATCGCGGGTCCTATTCCGCAAATTACTTTTTGCCCAACAGGTGGTATTTCTCCTGAAAACTACAATGATTACTTGGCACTGAAAAACGTGGCTTGTGTCGGTGGTTCTTGGTTGGCTCCTGTAGAAGCAGTAAAAAATAAAGATTGGGCAACAGTGACCGAGCTTGCTCGAGTTGCAGTTGCTAACGCTAAGCGTTAATTGCTATGGATAGTGGAGCTTGTGATTTAGTCGTCACAAGTTCTTTATATGTTTTGGAAAACATACAAATGTTCAAGGGTATGAGTAAAGAGCGCGAATGCAGTCTTTGCTCATATCCTTTCTTAATTTTAGCTATGTAATGGTTTGTGTATAAGGCTGGCTAATAGACTAAGCCACATGCATAAATAGGAGTATCGGATGAGTAATGGTTTGAATGCCAATAAATTAGATCAGGTTGATATCGACCCGGCAGAAACGCAAGAATGGTTAGAGGCGTTAGCCGCTATTCAAGAGCAAGATGGTAATGAGCGGGTTCATTTTATTATTGAACAGCTGGTCGAAAAGGCAAGACAATCAGGTGCTGACATTCCTTTTAGTGCCAATACCGCTTATGTCAATACCATTCCTGTAGAAATGCAGCCGAAATTTCCGGGTATGACCACGATTGAACGTAATATCCGCGCCTATGTGCGTTGGAATGCGATGATGATGGTATTAAGAGCCAATAGAAATACTAACGTCGGCGGTCATATTGCCAGTTTCGCTTCTGCGGCGACTTTATATGATGTAGGTCATAACCATTTCTGGCATGCGCCATCTGACGCGCACGGTGGAGATATGGTGTTTGTACAAGGTCATTCTTGTCCAGGTGACTATGCGCGTGCGTTTATGCAAGGCCGTTTTACTGAAGAAAAAATGGATCAGTTCCGTCAAGAAGTAGGCGGTAATGGTTTGTCTTCCTATCCGCATCCGTGGTTAATGCCTGATTTCTGGCAGTTCCCAACGGTATCTATGGGGCTAGGGCCTATTATGTCGATTTACCAAGCGCGTTTTATGCATTATATGCAAGATCGCGGCATGGCTAAGACTGAAGGACGTAAGGTCTGGGCATTCTTAGGGGATGGTGAGACGGATGAGCCAGAAACATTAGGTGCGATTACTATGGCTGGCCGTGAAAAATTAGAAAATCTAATTTTTGTGGTCAACTGTAATTTACAGCGTTTAGATGGTCCTGTGCGTGGTAACGGTAAAATTATCCAAGAATTAGAAGGTAGTTTCCGTGGCGCTGGCTGGAATGTGATTAAAGTCATTTGGGGCAGGCGTTGGGACCCAGTATTGGCAAAAGATAAAGAAGGCTTGATTATGAAGCGCATGATGGAATGCGTGGATGGTGAATATCAAACCTTTAAATCGAAAGATGGCGCGTATGTGCGTGAATATTTCTTTAATACACCAGAATTAAAAGCCTTGGTTGAAGAATATACTGATAAGGATATTTGGGAATTAAACCGTGGTGGACATGATCCAATTAAATTATTTGCGGCTTATAATGCGGCGGTAAATCATAAGGGTCAGCCAACCGTTATTTTAGCCAAAACTATTAAAGGTTACGGTATGGGCGCTTCAGGTGAAGCACAAAATACCAGCCATCAGCAGAAAAAAATGAGTTTGCAATCGATTAGCGATATTCGTGATCGCTGGCAGCTACCTGTTAAAGATTCTGAAATAGAAAGCTTACCTTATTTAAAGTTTGCTGAAGACTCTGAAGAATATAAGTATATGCAGCAGCGTAGAACCGATTTAGGCGGTGCTATTCCTGTGCGTAGACAAAAAGCTGAGGCGCTGCAGATCCCAGAATTAAGTGCTTTTCAAGCAGTCTTAGATGGTACTAAAGCTGGGCATGGTATTTCAACTACGATGGCTTTTGTACGTATTTTAAATATCTTGGTGAAAGATAAGCAAATTGGTAAGCGCATTGTGCCGATTGTCCCTGATGAGTCACGTACCTTTGGTATGGAAGGTATGTTCCGTCAATTAGGTATTTGGTCGCAAGTGGGGCAATTGTACACGCCGCAAGATGCAGATCAGCTAATGTATTACAAAGAAGATAAAAAAGGCCAAGTTTTACAAGAAGGTATTAATGAAGCTGGTGGATTATGTGATTGGATTGCGGCCGGTACAGCGTATTCAACCCATGGCGTGCCAATGATTCCATTCTTCATTTATTACTCCATGTTTGGTTTTCAGCGTGTTGGTGATCTAATTTGGGCGGCGGCAGATCAACGTACGCGCGGTTTCTTATTAGGTGGCACGGCAGGTAGAACGACACTGAACGGTGAAGGTTTACAGCATGAAGATGGGCACAGTCATTTAATGTCTGCGACCGTACCAAACTGTATTTCTTATGATCCCACCTACGCTTATGAGTTGGCGGTGATTATTCAAGATGGTTTACGTCGTATGTATGGCGAGCAAGAAGATGTGTTCTATTACATTACCGTGATGAATGAGAATTACGATCAGCCGCCTATGCCAGAAGATTCGGCACAGAATATTCTTAAAGGTATGTACTTGTTCCAGTCAGGTATTACGCGCAAGAAAGCACCTAAAGTGAATTTATTAGGTTCAGGTACGATTTTCTGTGAAGTGGTTGAAGCAGCGAAATTATTACGTGAAGATTGGGGTGTCGAGGCTGATTTATTTAGCTGTACGAGTTTTACTGAGTTGGCGCGTGATGGTCAGTCTTGTGAGCGCTGGAATAGATTACATCCAACAGCAAAAGCGAAAGTATCGCATGTAGCAAAATGCATTTCAAAAACTGATATTCCAGTAATTGCAGCAACGGATTATATTCGTGCCTTTGCTGAGCAAATTTGCCCTTATATCGCTGCGCCTTATACCGTATTAGGTACTGATGGTTTTGGTCGTTCGGATACGCGCGCTAAGCTACGTAGCTTCTTTGAAGTCGATCGTTATCATGTAACGATTGCGGCATTAAAAGCATTGGCAGATAAAGGAGAGTTTGACGCGGCGAAAATAGATGTCGCTATTGCGAAATACAATATTGATCCAGAAGCCGCTGCGCCTTGGTTAATCTAACAGAAGAGCAAATTATGACGCTATTAACAGAAATGAAAGTGCCTGATGTCGGTGACGTGCATGATATTGATGTCATCGAGGTTTTAGTTCAAGTGGGTGATGTGGTTGAAGAAGAGCAAACCGTTGCTGTTTTAGAAACCGATAAAGCCAGTATGGATTTACCCGCTATTGCGGCGGGTGTTGTTAAGCAAGTGCATCTCAGTGTAGGTGATAAAGTGAATGAAGGTTCTTTAGTGATGACTATTGAATCCGCTGCGGCTGATAATAATGCTGCCGCCGCGCCTGCTGTTGTAGAAGAGTCAGCGGCTGAGCCTGTTGTGCAAGCTGAAACACCTGCGCCAGTCAGTGAGCCTGTTGTAACAGCTGGCGTTGCTAGAGTGATTGACGTGGCTGTACCTGATGTCGGAGATGTGCACGATATTGATGTTATTGAAGTATTAATTCAAGTTGGTGACGTTGTTACTAAAGAGCAAACTTTAGCCGTGTTAGAAACGGATAAGGCCAGCATGGATTTACCGTCTACCGATGATGGTGTAGTCAAAGAAGTATTGGTTAAGGTCGGCGATAAAGTCAATGAGGGCGATTTAATTATTCGCTTAGAGACTCAAACTCAGACTGCGACAGCACCTACGGCTAAAACAGCGATACCTGTAGCGTCAGCTGCTCCTGTGGCTGATGTTAAAAAGCCAGCCCCAGTAAGCGCAGCGCCAGTACCTGCCGCCAATAGGTCGGGTAAATCAGCACATGCTACACCAGGTGTGCGTTTATTCGCACGTGAATTAGGTGTTGATATTAGCTTGATTACTCAAGGTAGCGGGCGTAAAGGCCGTATCTTAAAAGACGATGTGAAAAACTTCGTTAAACAAGTCATGGCTTCGGGGGGTGCTACAGGCGCAGTACAAGGAGGAGCAGGTATTCCACCGATTCCTGCGGTTGATTTCAGTAAGTTTGGTGGAATTGAAGAACAGAAGCTAAGCAGGATTAAACGCCTGACCGGTAAAAATCTCAGCCGTGTTTGGTTGAACTTACCGTTAGTGACCTATCATGATGAAGCGGATATTACTGAAATGGAAGCCTTCCGTAAGGCGTTAAATTCAGATAAATCAGCGGATATTAAAGTCACAGGCTTGATCTTTATTGTTAAAGCGTTAGTTGCTGCGATGCAGCAGTTCCCAACGGTGAATAGCTCTTTATCACCCGATGGTGAGTCTTTAATTCTGAAGAAATATTTTAATGTTGGGATTGCGGTTGATACACCAAATGGCTTGGTCGTACCTGTATTAAAAGATGTTGATAAAAAAGGCATTGCGGAATTAACCAACGACTTAAATAGTCTCAGCCAAAAAGCGCGTGATGGTAAGTTATTGCCTGCAGATATGAGTGGCGGTTGTATTACTATTTCTAGTTTAGGCGGTATTGGTGGTAAAGCGTTTACACCGATTGTTAATGCGCCTGAGGTTGCTATTTTAGGCGTGACTCGCTCAGAAATGAAGCCGGTATGGAATGGTTCTGAGTTTGAGCCTAAATTAATGTTACCGTTGGATTTAACCTACGATCACCGTGTAATTGATGGTGCCGAAGGCGCACGCTTTATGGCGACATTGATTAAATACCTCAGCGATATTCGTCGCTTGTTACTGTAATCGGGGCAATAAAATGACAGATATTATACACGCAGAAGTTTTAGTTCTTGGTGGTGGCCCCGGTGGTTATACGGCTGCTTTTCGTGCTGCTGATTTAGGTAAGCAAGTGGTTTTGGTGGAGCGGTACCCCGTATTAGGCGGTGTTTGTCTAAATGTAGGTTGTATTCCCTCGAAAGCTTTATTGCATGTTGCGCAAATTGTGCATGAAGCTGAACATTTTGAGCAGCATGGTTTAAGCTTTAGTAAGCCTGAATTTGATTTAGATAAAATCAGAGGCTGGAAAGAGGGGATTACTAGTACTCTAAATGGTGGTTTGGCGCGTTTAGCCAAGCAGCGTAAAGTGACGGTTGTGCACGGTTTTGGTAAATTTACTTCAGCTAATGCTTTAGAGGTGACTAGTGAGGCGGGTACGCAGCAAATCACTTTTGATAATGCCATTATTGCGGCTGGTTCAACAGCAACGAAGATCCCGCCTTTTCCAAATGATGATCCACGTTTAATGGATTCAACTGATGCATTGAATATCACTGATGTACCGAAGAAATTATTAGTCGTTGGTGGCGGTATTATTGGTTTAGAAATGGCGACGGTTTATCATGCGATGGGCTCTGAAATTAGTGTTGTAGAGCTAATGGATCAGATTATTCCAGGCTGTGATAAAGATTTAGTCACACCATTGCATCGACATATTAAAAAGCAATACAAAAATATTTGGTTGAAAACTAAAGTAGAAAGTATTGTTGCGCAAGACGATGGTTTATTGGTTTCTTTTGGTGGTGACAAAGCGCCTGAACCAGAGTTATTTGATAAAGTCTTAGTTGCGGTTGGACGTAAGCCGAATGGCGCATTAATTGATGCCGATAAAGCAGGCGTACAGGTCAATGAATGGGGTTTTATTCCTGTTGATAAGCAGCAAAAAACTAATGTGCCACATATCTATGCGATTGGCGATGTCGTCGGTCAGCCGATGTTAGCGCATAAAGCCGTTTACGAAGGTAAGATTGCCGCAGAAGTGACTGCTGGACATAAGTCGGCCTTTGATGCCTTAACTATTCCATCAGTTGCTTATACTGATCCAGAAGTTGCATGGATGGGCTTGACCGAAAATGAAGCCAAAAAACAAGGAATTCCTTATGAAAAAGGGGCATTTCCTTGGGCTGCAAGTGGGCGTTCATTAAGTTTAAGCCGTAATGAAGGCTTAACTAAAATGCTGTGTGATCCTGAGACAGGTCGTATTTTAGGTGCTGGCATGGTTGGCCCTAATGCCGGTGAGTTGGTCGCGGAAGCTGTGTTAGCTCTGGAAATGGGCGCGGATGCTGAAGATGTAGGGTTAACTATTCATGCCCACCCAACTTTGTCGGAAACTTTTGCGTTTGCAGCTGAAATGGTCACTGGTACGATTACTGATCTGTATGTGAAAAAATAATCGTAGGTCGGGTTAGATTATCTAGCAGAGCGCAGATAACGTAACCCGACATTTTTTATATAATATTTTCTTGCATTAGATTTTGCTGGTCACATCAAAAAATCTAATTTAATCTTCCTGTAAGAAACCTTCGTTTATTTTTATCAAGTCTCTCACAATAATTATGCATAAGCTGTTAATTGCTAGTCTCATTTTTTTATCCTCTTTGATAAGTCCTTTAGCACTGGCAGAGATAGAAGATCAAATCGCTGTGCAGAAATTTATTGGCAAAATGGTGGATCAACATCAGTTTGCCCCCGATGCATTAGCTAAATTATTTAAATCTGTAGAAATCAAGCCTAATATAATTGCAGCAATGACTAGGCCTGCAGAAGGTATGCCATGGTATAAATATAGAAAAATATTTATGCGTGACTCGCGTATTCAAGGCGGTGTTAAATTTTGGCAAACTAATCGTACTAGCTTAGAGCTAACCGCTCAACGTTATGGTGTACCAGAAGAAATTATTGTCGCCATTATTGGTGTCGAAACTTTGTATGGAAAACGGACTGGAGGGCATCGAGTGATAGATGCTTTAGCTACCCTAGCTTTTGATTATCCTAAGCGTAGTCAATTTTTTCTAAGTGAATTAGAGCAGTTTTTATTATTATGCCGTGAAGAGCAAATAAATCCACTTGACCCCGTTGGCTCTTATGCAGGCGCGATGGGCATGCCGCAGTTTATGCCGAGTAGTTATCGCCATTATGCAGCTGATTTTGAAGGCGATATGAAACGCGATATTTGGCACAATCCTGCAGATACTATTGCTAGTGTGGCTAATTACTTTGCTTTACATAAATGGCAAACAGGACAAGATATTGCTTTCGTTGTGCAGGCAAATGGTGATAAATATAAACAAGCACTGACTAAGGGCTTGAGTCCAGATATTACGGTTAAGCAATTACAAAACTTAGGGGTGCAAGTGCCTAAGCAGGTAAGTGGTCAAGAGCGCGTCAAGCTGTTAAGTTTTGAACAGGAGCATGGGGATGATTTATGGGTAGGGTTGAATAACTTTTATGTTATTACTCGTTATAATCATAGCCCGCTTTATGCCATGGCTGTCTTCCAGCTTAGTGCAGCAATCAAGCAGCAATATAGGTTGGCTAATCATGAATAAGCTGATTTTATTATTAAGCGTTAGCTTATTGACTGCTTGTACAACTCAGGAAAAAATTGAAGCACCTATTGATATTGTTGATGGCCGACCTGATCAAGTCAGTGTTGATATAGCAATGATACCTGATGCAGTGCCTCAGTATGAGCCTTGGTCTAAATCAGTTAATCCTAAAAAATATACCGTGCTCGGTAAAGAGTATCAGGTATTATCAACGAATAAAGGTTATATGAAGCAAGGGATTGCTTCTTGGTATGGGACTAAATTTCACCAGCATAAGACGGCAACAGGTGAAGATTATGATATGTTTTCCATGACTGCGGCTCATAAAACCTTGCCTATTCCAAGCTATGTGCGTGTTACTAATTTAGATAACCAACAAACAGTGATTGTTAGGGTGAATGATCGAGGGCCCTTTCATGAGCATCGAATTATTGATTTGTCTTATGCGGCGGCGGTTAAGTTAGGATTGGAAAAAGCCGGCACTGGGTTTGTTGAAGTCGTTGCCGTTCAACCGGGTGAGGTTAATAGCGCTGTGCCCGCTGCTCAAGCTAAGCATGTTTACTTACAAATAGGTGCTTTTGGTGAGCAGAAAAATGCGCTCACTTTACAGCAACGATTTGCTAAATTACGCTTAACAACAAGCAGAATAGTTGATACTCAAACGCCAGAACGTATTGTCTATAAAGTACAGGTAGGACCTGTAGTATCAGTTGTTGAAGCTGATGAAATTGTAGAAAAAATAAAAAATATAGGTATTTATAATAGCCACTTTATTTCAGAATAAACCTTTTCAAGGTGTACCTGAAAATAATAGTAATGGTCACATGATATACTTTCCTAATCGCTTTGTTTACTGAGTGATTTTTCCTTATTGTTTAAATTTTTGCTTATGTTTTTGAAAATATCAGTTAATTACCCATTAGTCTTGAAAATCGCCCTATTGGCTTTCTTCTGCCTACCATTTAATCAAGTTAACGCGGAAACTGAGATTCTTATTCCTGCGCCACCAAATTTAGCGGCAAGTAGTTATATTTTACTCGACGCAGATAGTGAGCGTATCCTAGCTGAGAAAAATGCAGACGAAGTTCTACCGCCTGCTAGTTTAACGAAAATAATGACAGTTTATATCGCCTTTCGTGAATTAAGCAATAATCGCTTAAGTCTCGATGAAATGGTCACCGTCAGTGAAAAAGCGTGGCGAACGCCTGGTTCTAAAATGTTTATTGAAGTGAATAAGAAAGTGAAAGTGGAGGATTTGCTCAAGGGGATTGTGATTCAATCGGGTAATGATGCCAGTGTTGCCATTGCAGAACATATTGCTGGCGATGAGCGCACTTTCGCCGAGATGATGAATCAACAAGCCCATAGGTTGGGTATGAGTAGTACTCATTTTGTCAACGCGACTGGATTACCTGCGCCGAATGAGCACTATACTACCGCTCGCGATCTTGCTTTGTTGACGCGCGCTTTAATTCGAGAGTTTCCTGAGTATTACCGGTGGGACAAGGAAAAGGAATTTACTTTTAATAATATCACGCAAAAAAATCGTAATACTTTATTGTGGCGCGATGAATCTGTTGATGGTGTAAAAACAGGGCATACTGAAGCTGCAGGATATTGCTTGGTTGCATCAGCGAAACGAGAAGATATGCGTCTAATTTCTGTGGTTTTAGGGACTAAGAGTAAAAGTGCTCGTGCCAATGAAAGTCAGACTTTATTAAATTATGGTTTCCGCTTCTTTGAAACGCATAAGCTTTATGATGCGAATACGATTCTAACCACTGCTAGAGTTTGGAAAGGCGCGAGTGAGGTTGTTAATTTGGGTTTAGCGGATGATATGTATGTCACAATTTCTAGGCGCCATTATAAGGAAATGAAAGCGACGACTAATGTTGATTTGAAGTTATTAGCGCCGGTAAAATTAGGTGATAACTTAGGTGCAGTTAATGTCATGTTACGCGATAAAATAATTACTTCTAAGCCGTTGATAGCGCTAAATGCCATTGAAAAAGGTGGTTTTTTTCAGCGTGCTTATGATTCAGCCTTAATGTTAATAAAGTAAGATAATGCACGAGAAAAATGTTTATTTAAATGGCGAATATCTGCCCCTAGCGGAAGCAAAGATTTCAGTGTTGGATCGCGGCTTTTTGTTTGGTGATAGTGTGTATGAGGTAATTCCTGCTTACGCCGGTAACTTGTTTTGTTTTGAGGCGCATTTACAACGTTTAAATGATGGCTTAAAAGCAATACGCTTAGCGGTATCTTATACGACTGAGCAATGGCTGGATATTTTGCGTCCTTTGTTAGTTGAAGGCGATGCACAATATATTTATCTGCAAATTACCCGCGGAGTTGCTGATAAAAGAGATCATGGTTTTCCGTTAAATTGCACACCAACTATATTTGCTATGTGTAATCCAATTGCTCCGTTTGCTCGTGAGCAAGGTGTACAAGCCGTTACCTTAGATGATGTGCGTTGGCAATTATGTAATATTAAAGCGACCACTTTATTGGCTAATATTTTATTGCGCCAAAAAGCGATCGATGAAGGTAGTGCGGAAGCTATTTTGATTAAAGAAGGCTATGCAACTGAAGGTGCGGCCAGTAATATTTTTGCAGTGATTGATGGCGTATTAATTACACCACCCAAAACCAATGAAATTCTGCCGGGCATTACGCGTGATGTGATTATTCACCTGGCAAAAGCCAATCATATACAAATCGAAGAAGATGTTATTTCATTAGATGCTTTGCAGCAAGCCAGTGAAATTTGGTTGACTAGCTCAACGCGGGAAATCTTGCCTGTCACTATTTTAGATCATGAGCCTGTTGGTAATGGTCAGGTAGGTTCGGTATGGCTAGCTATGCAGGAATTGTTTCAAGAATATAAGCAGGTTGTTGTATGACAGAGCTAGAACACGATACACCTTTTGAGTTTCCTTGCCAGTTTCCTGTTAAAGCGATGGGTAAAAATATACCTAATATTGAAGCGATTGTGGTTGAAATTGTTCGTCGTCATGTAAGTGATTTGAGTAAGGCGGCTGTGAAAACTCGTGAGAGTAAAGGTGGCAAATATATTTCCGTAACGGTAACGGTTGAAGCTCAAAGTAAAGCGCAGTTGGATGCGGTTTATATGGATTTGACTGCTTGCCCTGATATCATGATAACAATGTAATTTGATGTTTTTGTGAGCAATAAGAAAATAATTGCTGTCAGTGCTTGCCTTTTGGGATACAAGGTTAGGTATGATGGTGAGCACCAAGCTAATGAAAGCATTCAAGCTATATCTGAGTTTTTTGAATTGTTGCCGGTGTGCCCCGAGATGGAAATAGGTTTAGGTGTACCGCGCGAGAAAATAGCATTACATCAACAAGGCTTGATGACTCGCTTATTGACCTGTGGCGGTGAGCCAAACACTGATTTAACTGAGAAAATGCAGGCTTATGCGCAAAAATTTCTTAAGATGCATAATTTAGCAGGCATGATTTTAAAAGATAAATCACCGAGTTGCGGTGTCGCTAATTGTAAGCAATGGCTTGCAACAGGTGAGATGGATAATGCAGGTACGGGGATTTTTGCTGCAACTGTTATGCGATTAGCACCTGAATTACCAATGTTACAAAGTGACCTTATCGAGCAACAAAGCGAATTCCATGCATTTATTAATCAAGTGAAGTGTTATGGACATTAAATTACGTCGCTTAGGTCGGCAAGAGTATCAAAGCTGTTGGCAAGCCATGCAGGATTTTACTTTATCCAGAGATCACAGCACTGCTGATGAAATATGGATTGTTGAGCATAATCCAGTTTTTACTCAGGGCTTAAATGGTAAGCCAGAACACTTACTACAGACTTCCGATATACCTCTAGTCAATACCGATAGAGGAGGGCAAGTCACCTATCATGCGCCAGGGCAATTAGTGGTTTATACCTTAATTGATATTCAGCGACGGGAACTAGGTGTGCGTCAGTTAGTGAGTATTTTAGAGCAAGCAATGATTGATGCGCTTGCTCAGTATGGTCTGCAATCTGAGGCGAAGCGCGATGCTCCTGGTGTTTATAGCGCGGGTGAAAAAATTGGTTCGGTTGGTTTGCGTATTAAAAAAGGTTCGAGCTATCATGGCTTGAGTCTCAATAATTGTATGGATTTGTCGCCCTTTAGTTATATTAATCCTTGTGGCTACCAAGGTCTGCAAGTAACTCAGTTGGCTGATCAGGGAGTGCATATCAATACTTTCGAGCTGGCGTTGCCTGTCGTCCATTCTATTATTCAAGCTTTGGATTCAGCGGCTTGCTAATGTCTCTGTGGTCTTTTATTGCGTTTAAACGGTGTACATCAAGGTTTAAACGTCAAACAATTTATCGGTAACAATATTTATGTCTTCTATTCAAGCGCCATCACGTGGCACTCCAGAAACACATCAGCGTAATGCAGAAAAGCTCGCTAGAATTCCTATTAAAGTTGAGAAAGCAGAGACGGTTTTGCGTAAGCCAGAATGGATTCGCATTAAATTAACGGCGAATGAAGATATTACTCATATAAAACAGATCTTACGTAAAAATAAATTGCATAGCGTCTGTGAAGAGGCAGCATGTCCTAATTTAAACGAATGTTTTAGTTTAGGTACGGCAACTTTTATGATTATGGGGGATATCTGTACGAGGCGCTGCCCTTTTTGTGATGTAGCGCATGGCAAACCTTTACAATTGGATGCTGATGAGCCGCTTAATCTTGCTAAAACTATTAAAGAGCTGGCGCTTAAATATGTGGTTATTACTTCGGTGGATCGCGATGATTTAAGAGATGGCGGCGCGGGACATTTTTCCGCTTGTATAACAGCCATTCGTAAACAATCTCCGCAAACTAAAATAGAAGTTTTAGTGCCTGATTTTAGGGGGCGTGTGCAACGTGCATTAGATATTTTGCAGGAGACTCCTGTGGATGTGTTTAACCATAATCTAGAAACTATTCCAAGATTGTATAAACAAGCGAGACCGGGGGCGGATTATCAGCAGTCTTTAGATTTATTGCAAGCTTATCATGAGGTCTTGCCTCACGTGCCGACAAAATCAGGGTTGATGCTGGGTATAGGAGAAACGCAAGAAGAGGTGCTTGAGGTTATGCGTGATTTACGTGCGCATCATTGTTCTATTTTAACTTTAGGGCAGTATTTACAGCCTAGCGCCGAGCATTTGGCGGTTCAGCGTTATATTACGCCAGCAGAGTTTGATGAATATGCTGTTTTGGCTAGAGATTTAGGCTTTAAGCAGGTTGCTAGCGGGCCGATGGTGCGCTCTTCTTATCATGCTGATGAACAAGCGCGTGAATTGCTAGAAATGGGTATAACAGACAGTTAGGCGCGTGTCTTCTCTTCAGGGAGTGTTGTGACCTGCCTGCCACGAATGTGATTAGTTTAGCGGGTGCCAAATACCACGATGGTTTTTCCGTGTGCTGAAATAAGCTCTTTATCTTCCATTTCTTTCAGTACTCGACCAACCATTTCTCTGGAACAGCCGACAATGCGGCCAATTTCTTGGCGGGTAATGTGTAATTGCATGCCGTCGGGGTGAGTGATGGCATCGGGTTCTTTAGTTAAGTCTAATAAGGCGCGTGCAATACGACCTTCAACCGCCATAAAGGCTAAATCGCAGTATTTTCTGCTTGTGATAAGTAGGCGGTCAGCAAGTTGCTGGCCAAATAAGCTGAGTAAATCAACGGCTTGATCGGCCAGTTCATTTTTTAATGCATGATGTAAGCGAGTGTAACCAATTTCTGCTAGCTTGCAGGCTGAGCGTGTCTTAACGGTTACTTGTCGAATTTCTGCGCCTTTAAAGATGCCTATTTCACCAATAAATTCATTTTTATTGACATACGCTAAGATTAGCTCATGTCCATCGCCATCTTCAGCACAAATGCTGACAGAGCCTTCAATAATAAAATGTAAACAATCCCCCTGATCGCCTGGGCGAATGATCGTTGTTTTAGCGGGGTAGCTGCGCACGTGACATAAATGAAGTAAAGCGAGAATCGCGTTGTTGTTAGTTGGTGTTGTGGACATCATAGGTAATGAGTTTCTTAGCTAGTGAAAGCGGTTTTAGAAGTAGGAATGAAATAGTCTAATGAAGTGAAATCGTAGCATTTGTTTAAACTATTGATCGATAGATCAATTCGCTAAATATTAGCCCCATGTCTGTCTCATTTTTGTGTCTATGAACCGAAAGATAAACCCTTGTTAGGATTAATCTATTTCGACCCTATAAAATATAAAAAGTAGAGTTGGTCGATAAGCCGGGTTTTGTCGAGGACAGTCATTCATCTAGGCCATAAGTCACCTTATGGCTCAAGCAATCTACCCAGGAGCCCCGCGGGCCACGAGTCAGCTCCTCTATTTGATCTTGCTCCAGGTAGGGTTTACCATGCCGCTTCTGTTACCAGTCGCGCGGTGCGCTCTTACCGCACCATTTCACCCTTACCTAACTCCTAAGAGTTAGGCGGTTTATTTTCTGCTGCACTTTCCGTGGGCTCACACCCCCCAGGAGTTATCTGGTACCTTGCCCTTTGGAGCCCGGACTTTCCTCTGTTTTACTTGTATTGCAAAGTAAAAAAGCGACTGCCTGACCAACTCTGGGTTTATTATAGCTGAATTGTGACGAAGTCGTTATTTTTGATTGTCTGGTGATAATTCTAAGGCTGTTTGATAGAGTAGTTTTTTGCGTGCTCCGGTGATTTCTACGGCCAAGCTGACGGCTGTTTTTATGGTGCATTCTTGTAGTAAGGCTTTAAGCGTTTTTAGTTGCTGTTCAGTTAATCCTTCTTCTTTTTTATTGATAACAGCGCCAGTTATCATGACTACAAACTCGCCACGGCGCATGTTGCTATCTGTCTCGATAAGCGCGAGCATGTCTTGTATGCTGGATTTTACAATGGTCTCATGCATTTTTGTTATTTCGCGTGCAATTGCAATGATGCGATCGGGTGGAAGTACGCTCGCTAAATCGTTCATGCAGTCTGCAATGCGATGACATGACTCATAGAACACCCATGTTTCGGTATTATTCTTTTTTTCGTTAAATAAATTACGCCGTGCGCTGGAAGTTCGCGGAATAAAACCTAGAAAAGAAAATTGAGTAACAGGAAGGCCAGATGTTGATAATGCCGCTATTAGGGCGCAAGCTCCAGGAATAGGCGCTACTGTAATGTTGGATGCATGGGCTAAAGCAACTAAAGGCATGCCCGGGTCGCTAATTAAAGGAGTGCCTGCATCAGAAATAATAGCGATAGATATGCCTTGTTGGATTTTCTCGATTATTCCTTGTGCTGCATGATCTTCATTGTGTTGATGTAGCGCAATACAATGTGTTGTAATGCCATGGTGCTGTAATAATGTCCGAGCGTGTCGGGTATCCTCTGCGCAGATAAGATCAACTTGCTGTAGTGTTTCGATGGCTCTTAGACTGAAGTCGGCTAAATTACCAATAGGGGTTGCGACAACATATAACGTGCCATATTGATCGGGCATTTTAAAATCCTAGGGTATAAGTGAAATATAACTTTATAGTATCATTACTCAAGTATTTGGGGTTCAATAATGGCTCGGGTTATCTATAGTTTTTATTTAAAAAGGTAGTTAGCTGTAACGGGACAGTGTATGTCAGGGATATTTTAGGCGTGTTATTTATGAAGCGATATATTGAGCTAGGGTTGATTTTATGTGTGGCCTTAATGGCTAGTTGTACGACTCAATCTAGGGGAGGTAGGCCACTAGATTCAGGTTCGCAAAGCATTAGTCGGCAAGCAGATCAATTGTATTCTATGGGGGAGTATGAAAAATCGGCTAGTCTATATCAGAAGTTAGCGGAACAGCCCTCTAGGCAGCAAAATATTTTTCGACTACAAGCTGCGCATGCTTTATTTAAAATAGGTCTTGATGAGCAGGCAAAAGGGTATGTGGACTTAATAAGGTCGACTGATTTGGGCTTAGATCAGCGTAATCAGTTGTATTTGTTATATGCACAAATAGATTTAAGTGCGGGGGATGCGGAACAAGCAATTAATCGCCTGCGGTTAATTCAGTCTTCTGCATTAACTAGAAATAAACAGCTTGAGTATCGTAGTGCGCGTGCCTTCGC
>CBDVDU010000005.1:0-28581 GCA_965372825.1 uncultured Gammaproteobacteria bacterium
ATCTAAATTTTTACTACATAGATTCCCGATAAAAGACTTCGGGAATGACGTGTTATAGAGTATTGCCGTTTCTTTATCCTAATTTGGTGGAGACTCATGCGTAATCCGGAATATTTTTAAATTAAATGAGTTACCATTGTAGCCCGCATGTTGTTACGGAATGCGGGGAATGACTGCTCCGATTCCTGTATTCCGCAAGCTCCATAACAGGCTACAAGAGGGGGCTGAAAGTTATACGTAATCAAGTATAGTTTTAATAGGCCGCAAAATTTGACTAACTCTTTAGTATTAGCCTATTATCAAAACTTTATCATTCTCTCTAACAACAATAAAAATATGAATAATAGCCTAAAAAATATAATTAAATACCCCGCACTACCAGTGCAAGCGGTTTTTGCAATCTTTCTGATAAGTATTTTTGCTGCTACTCCTGCTAATGCTCATCGAGGTGCAAAAGGAGAAGGGGATGCCTGTCGAATTTATGTGGGCACAGAAATCGTGCATTTTTCAGCCTATACGCCTACTTTTACTAAAGGTGAGAGTTATTGCGAAGCGATTCCGAATGTTGGTTTAACCCATATTGTTATTGATTATGAAGGTAAGAAATTACGTAATTCGACAGTTGAATTTGAAATTACTAAAGAGCCCGAAGGAACGCGCGTTTTTTATCAAAAGCCTGAGAAAATAAAAAAAGGCTCAATGGATGCTAAAGTCGATTTTACTAATTTTGGCGCGGGCGAATACTTAACGCATGTCACCATTGTCGATCAAGGTGAGAAGCTAGACTCTCATTTACCTTTTACCGTGGGTATAGAGGTTGAAGAAGATAATGTTCCTTATAAGTTGATTATCCCTGTTATTTTAGTGATTATTAGCTTGATTACGGTGAATATTGTGGTCAATAGAAAGGAAAAAGAAAAGCAGGCTAATGCGACTGATGAGACTCATCAATAATAAGACATACTTGTGTGATGGGGTTGCGCTTTAGACCCTATCTATTCTACGAATTTCGCATTTTGTGGGAGTGGCTTTAGCCACGAATTTTATGAACCATTAAAAAAATAGACAACGAAATTAATTGTGGAATACAAAGATTATTACAAAATAATGGGCATCAAAAAAGATGCACCACAGGATGAAATTAAACGTGCTTATCGTAAATTGGCGCGTAAATATCACCCTGATGTCAGCAAGGAAAAAGGTGCTGAAGTACGCTTTAAAGAGGTCGGTGAAGCTTACGAAGTTTTGAAAGACCCGGAAAAACGCGCTGCTTATGATCAATTGGGCGCTAACTGGAAAGCAGGGCAAGCTGGTTTTCAGCCGCCACCTGATTGGGATTCAGGTTTTGAATTCCATGACGGCGGAGCGAATGGAGCTGATTTTAGTGATTTCTTTTCCAGTCTTTTTGGCCAGCGTGCAGGCGGTTTTCAGGGAGCACGCCAAGCTCAGCATACGCAGGGTGAAGATAGCCATGCTAAGGTTTTTATTGATCTTGAAGACGCTTACCACGGAGCATCACGTAGCTTATCATTGCGCACGACAGCATTGGGTAAAGATGGTCGCCCTGAAATAAAAACGCGTACGCTCAATATTAAAGTCCCTAAAGGTGTTAAGGAAGGGCAAAATATTCGCTTACAAGGACAAGGTAGTCCAAGCGTGGCGGGCGGTAAGGCGGGAGACTTATATTTGAAAGTTGAATTTAATCCGCACTCTATTTATAAAGTTGAAGGGGCAGACGTTTCTTTGGAATTGCCTATTACTCCATGGGAAGCTGCGCTAGGCACTAAGGTACAAGTGCCAACGCCAGCCGGTAAGATTGATCTTAAAATTCCATTAGGAGTCTCTAGCGGCAAACGGATGCGCCTTAAAGGGCGAGGAATACCAGCTAAAATTGCAGGTGATTTTTATATCACATTGGAAATTGTATTACCCGATAAACTTAGCGATAAAGAGAAGTCTTTATATGAGGCTTTACAGAAGGAAGCGGGTAGCTTTAATCCACGGGCAAAACTGGGAGTATGATCATGGGTAATGAAGTTATAAACATAGTCTCCGGTGTGATTGTCGAAGAGGGTGAAAGCGTATCATTTCGTTCACTGTGCCGTTACTGTTCAGTGCCCGCTGAACAAGTTATTAGCATGGTTGATCAGGGAATTATTGAACCAATAGAGTCTCAAGTAAACAGTACTTATTGGCAATTTTCTGGAGGTAGTATTATTCGTGTGCAAGAGGCTATTAGGTTGCAGCATGATTTGGGTGTCAATTTACCTGGCACGGCTCTGGCTTTAGAATTGCTAGATGAAGTTAAGGCTTTACGGCAACAAGTAAGCTCCCTCCAGCGAGACTAGATTCTGTATAGAGGAACATCCTAATGTTTCTGCGAAACCGTTTAAAGGATAAGAAATGAGTTCGAGCCCTGAATTACAGGTCAGCTTGCGGCAAATGATTTTTGCTATTGAAACTGCGGTTTCTTTAGTGGGAATGAATGATACTAATCATGGCAAGCGGGTTGCTTATATCGCGAGTCAATTAGCTCATCAATTGGATTATGACGATCAAACTATTCAGTTTGTATTTGAGCTGGGCTTACTGCATGATTGTGGGGTTTCGACTGAGCAAATTCATAATGATCTGGTTAATCATTTTGATTGGCAGGGGGCGTATATTCATTGCGAAATTGGCTATCAGCTATTGAAAGATTTTCAGCCGCTGGAAATTTTTTCCACTGCTATTCGTTATCATCATACGCCTTGGGAAAAACTAAAAAAGCTCGAAATAAGTACGCAAGATGCGAATATGGCTAATCTCATTTTTTTGGCTGATCGTATTGATATTATGGCTGCTTGTCATTATGAAACGGATATCTTATTGGCCAGAGAAGAAATTGTTAATTCAATTAAAAGCTATAGCGGAACTTATTTTAATCCGGTGTTTGTCGATGCTTTTCTTGAGCGAGAAAAATCTGAAGCTTTTTGGATTTCTTTAAAAGAGCGGCATATTACTCTCTTTACTTGGGAGATGAGAAAATTAGGTGGCAATGTATCGTTAACGCTGAAGCAACTAAAACAGCTATCATTGATTATGGCTTATATTGTTGATCAGAAAAGCCCGTTTACTGCACAGCATTCGGTGCGAGTGGCTGATTTGGCAAGGTATATTGCACAGACTTTTGGCTTGCCTAGTGAGCAATGCGCTAAGATTGAAATCGCAGGTTTATTGCATGATTTAGGTAAGTTAAATATGCCCGATAAAATTCTCGAGAAGCAGGGGCCGTTAAATAGCTTGGAGCGTTCAATTATGAACCAGCATAGCTACGAAACCTATGAAATATTGCGCTCAATTGATGGCTTAGACGAGATTGCTCGTTGGGCCGCTTTTCATCATGAGGGGCTTAATGGCGTGGGCTATCCTTTTCATCCAACCCAGAAAGCTCTAGGTATTGAGTCGCGTATTATTGCCGTTGCTGATGTGTTTCAGGCTCTAGTACAAGATCGGCCTTATCGCGAAGGTATGACTTTAAGTCATGTGCAGGAAATTTTGGATGAATTTGTTGGTAGTGAAAAACTGGACCCAAAGCTTGTCGATTTGGTGAAACAACATGGCGAAAAATGCTTTGCAATAGCGAAAGGTATAGATCAGGCTATTAAGGGTATTGAGCTTCCTGTCTTCACTGCTGAAAACTTTAACGATAGCCGAATCAGTGAGTTTGTTGTGACTCAAGCTTAAGCGTTATTTATAAGGTATCTAAGGGTTTTTAAACGTTTCAAGTTAGCTTTATTGTTCTGCTCGCTTATCTTTATACATGCTCGAATCTGCATGATTAATTAAAGATTCAACGTCCTCGCCATTGATTGGATAGAGAGCTGAACCAATGTTAATGCCTACTGATATCAGCTGACAATTAACGGTAAACGGCTGTTTGAATTCGGCTTTAATTTTCTTGGCAATGTAGTCAACATCTTGCTGGCCGCTAATTTTTTCCTGTATTAATATAAATTCATCTCCCCCTTGCCGAGCAACTGTGTCTGCTGAACGAACGCAACCTTGCAGCCTTTCTGCTGCAAGTTTTATAACTTCATCTCCAACATCATGACCAAAATTATCGTTTACCGATTTAAAGCCTTTTAAGTCCATAAATATCACGGATAGCATTGTTTTTTGTCGGGCTGCTTGCGTTAGAGCATGACTTAAGCGGTCATGAAATAAGCTGCGGTTTGCCAGTCCTGTTAAAGCATCATGGTTAGCAAGGTGAAATAGGCGGTCAGTGGTTGCGATACGCTTCATTTCATTTTGATAATTAAGGCGTGCATAAATTATAAGTATTGCAAATGTAGCAAGAGCGACTAATAACGCTGAAGCTATTTTCCCCCAGCTTACGATATCCCAACCCAGTTGTTGTTCAATACGCAAAACAAAAGGCTGACTTTCGCTAGTAATTATTTTGCTGAATAGTAAGTGGGGAAATAACTTAGATTCAAGCTCGCTCATTTCAGTGGTATTATTTTTATAAAGGTGCCCTCTGGTATCTGTATAGTCATAAGCGGGGTTGTAGAGTAGTTCAGTTATACCTGGAAACGTATGATTCTCAGGTGCTAGTAAGCTATCGGCACAGATAACTAATATGGCAAATCCACCTTGGGCACCACTTTTATTGATATAGGCTTGATTGTTTTGCTCTGCTGCTGAAATTGGTTTATGGATCAGGTATGCCAAATCGCCTTCAACCAGTTTAAAGGGCTCACTGGCAATGGAGCGGTTTAATCTTTCTGATTTTTCTAAAACGCGTTTGAAAAATGTATTGGAATTAATATCTAAGCCTAGTACGTCTTGTGATTTTGACGGGAAAGGTTCCATAAAAACAATTGGCATATAATATTTAGCTTTAGTAACTGGCTGCCATTGCCTATCTGTCTCAAAGTTGAAGGCTTTTACTTTAAATTTGGGAAAAATATTTTTCCTGTAATATTCAGAAAATGCCTGTAATTGAGCTTGAGGTACTTTTTCAACCACCTCAAACATAAAAATATGCGGGTATTGTTTGAGCATTTTTTGTGCGTAGCTGCGAATACGCGCGCGATCAAAGTCTTGCGTCGTGCTGACCATTGCCGAAAAACCTTCTAGGATTGATTCGTTGATTAGCGCCCGGCCATTAACTTGCCGATAATGTGTATTAGCATCATTTAAAAATTCATGCTCTGCGCGTTGTAGGTCAAATGCTAGTATCGTATATATGACTACGCCTAAAAGGAGTGCCCAAATGAGGATGACTCCAAGGTAAATTTTGCGTGGTTTATTTGTACAAGAAATAGTCATGTTTCGTTTGTTTTAATGGTTGTTAAACCTCGCTACCTTGGAGTATGTAATTTTTAGTTAATACTATTTAGGAATGAAAATTTAATAAAATCTTCAAATGTAGCCCGTATGAAGTAGTTTGCAGAATACAGGGAGCGCAATATATCAGCTTCTTAGTATGCCATTTTAGTTCTGGGTCTTATTAAAAATCGAACCCTTAGTAGTCGTTATTTCGGTGTGCTACCCAGTCAAGCGTGGGCACAAGCTTTAGTAGGAATTTATTGGCGGTGTTTAGATTTCCAGTAAAAATTTCAGGAATGATGGTAGTTTTTATAAACTACGATTTTCAATTATAGATATGGCTAAATCTATATTATGCTAATTTCTTATACGTTGCAGCTATTCTTAAAGAAACTGATTAATTAGTGTCTCCTTTAAAAGGGTATCTCTAAGATCATTATCAAGTAAGTCATGGAGGGTCAGTTTTATAACTTGCTGATTAATATTTAATTATTGTGTTATTTGGTGATTTCTGTTAAAAGGTAATCTGAAGTTCTGTTGCATAAGCAACTCATATGGAGAAGAAAATGGCAGATAATCATGGGCAAGAAAATAACAATAAATATGGCATTGATCCAGAAAAATTTCGCGCAATGATTGCAGAGCGTGCTTATTATAAGGCTGAACAAAGAGGCTTTGCTACAGGGCATGAAATGGGTGATTGGCTTAAAGCTGAACAAGAGATCAACAAACAATATTTTTATTGGTTTCAAGAGGACTGATGAATTCCTTATACAGTAAAATATTTCCTACGATGTTAATGACTTCATATAAAGGCAGTCTCAATCTTCTCCCTAAATGAATATTTTTAGGCGTGCACGAGTTATTTATATTCTGCATCGGCACGCGATTGAGCATGAATTATGGGAGATTGTCAGCGATAAACTGACCCTATTGCAAGGTATGACGGCTGTTGAAATGGCGCATTTGCGAGAATTGGCAACGCTTTTTTTATATGAAAAAAACATCTATGGTGCGCAAGAGTTTCATCTTAGCGATGAAATGCGCGTTATTATTGCGACTCAGGCTTGTTTGCCTATTCTGAGTTTAGGTATAGGTTTATTGAGTGGCTGGACTGATGTGATTGTTTATCCGGATGCTTTTCAGGTCAGTCGGGATGAGCGAGATGAACTTGGTGTAGTGCATCATGAACTGCGGTTATTGAGTGGTGAGGCGTGGTCGCGTGGGCCAGTTATTTTTTCCTGGCAAGATATTGAGAAAGATTTGCACCGCTGGCAGCAAGGACATAATGTTATTGTTCATGAAATTGCCCATAAATTAGATACTCTCAATGGTAGTGCTAACGGCATGCCGCCATTACATTATGCTATGCACCCAAAGCAATGGTCAGTTACTTTTAGCGCAGCGTATGAACGATTAAATCAGCGCCTTCAACAGCATCATGGCGTTTGCGTCGATCCTTATGCTGCAACCAGTCCTGCGGAATTTTTTGCAGTATTTAGTGAGTACTTCTTTTGCGCACCAGATATTTTGCAAGAGCATTTTGAGGATGTCTTTCAGTTACTTAAATTGTATTATCGGCAAGACCCTTTGCAGCGTAGGAGTAAAGTCGGGTTTTAGTCTTTCCTTGTCGATTTGTATTTAATCGTAATTTCGGATAAAACGTTTGTCGCCTATAGGGCGCATGAATGTATAGGTCGCAGGTAAGACGACAAATATATCGCCTACACGCTCAAAAGCATCATGCGGTGGCGCAATGGAGCTTAATGCAGTGAATGGAGAGAAAACGACAAAGAGAGCAGAGCCCGCGATTGTTGTTACTAAGCCGAGAGGGCGAAATATCATAATGTCGATGGGTACAAACATCGGATCATAACGTGCTTTGTCTGAGGTAATAGGCGCTTTTGCGTGCAGCACTGGAGTGAATAATAGGGATGTTAATAGGCTAATCAGTAGAAATTTTTTCATAATAAGCTTTTATTTGATAAATATGAGAGCTAAAAAAAGCGCTAGTTCGTGAGAAGTAGCGCTTTTTTGTTTCTGGAATGAAAATTTAGTGTACGTCTTTCCAGTATTCTTTTTTCAATAAATAGGCAATGACGCCAAACATTAAGATAAATAATAAAACATATTTACCCATGCTTTGACGTTGTACTTGAGCAGGCTCACCGGCATACACAAGGAAAGCAACGATATCATTAACTGCTTTATCGAATTGTTTAGTTGTCATAGCACCAGCCTCTGTAATAACGAGGCCTGTAATGACTTCACGACCATCAATCGTTTTAACGATCGCTTTTTGCTCACCCTGAAGCTGCCAAAGTGGATTAGGCATAGCAACATCAGGGAAAACAGTATTGTTTACTCCCGTCTTTTTGCTTAAATCTTGGTAAAAGCCTTTTAAATAGCTAACTAACCAATCTTCGCCTCTTGAACGAGCAATAAGCGATAAATCAGGCGGTGTAGTACCAAACCATTTTTTAGCGTCATGACCGTTCATCGCGGTGAGCATTTTGTCATAAATGCCTGCACCTTCTGGAGCTACTTTCTTTAAAATCTCTTGTTGATCAATATTGAAGTCATCAGCTAGGTTGAGGTAACGAATATATTTCGTTGAATGACAACCTAAACAATATTGCACGTAAAGGTGTGCACCATTTTCTAATGACTTGTGATCAGTCAAGTCAATATCGGCGTCTTCTAGCTCTATTCCTGCTGAAGCAAAAGCGCCGAGAGGAACTAAGAGTAATAGACAGATTTGGAGTATTTTTTTCATTAGTCTAGACTCGCTTTTAGGTTTTTAGCAGTACGAATCAACACCTTAATGATGCCAGATGTATCAGGTCGTTTACGCATAACAGTTGCTCCATCTTTTTCGACAGGTACTTCTTTTACCATTTCACAGAACGTTGCTTTCCAACCTGGAATGCGGTCTTCAATGGTTGGTTGATTTGTTAACTGCTTAGGTACAGGTTTAGTTTTTTCCCAGCGCGTATAAATAGGCATAAGTAAGAAGAAACCAAAGTACATGGCAGTAAAAATACGCGCCATGATGGTTGCGCCTGCGGTAGGTGCTTGCATACCTAAATAGCCTAAACCTAAAAAGCTAATAACAAACATTAAAAGAGCTTTTTTATAGATGCCGCCGCGGTAACGAATTGATTTAACGGGGCTACGGTCTAACCAAGGTAATAAGAATAAAACCACAATCGCGCCACCCATAGCGATAACCCCTGCAAACTTATCAGGAATCGCTCTTAAAATCGCATAAAACGGTGTGAAATACCAAACTGGAGCAATGTGCTCAGGTGTTGCTAATGGATCGGCTGGAATAAAGTTGGCATGTTCAAGGAAGTAGCCGCCCATTTCAGGCATATAGAACAGCACCGTGGCAAAAAAGAAGATAAAGACAGAAACTCCGACAATATCTTTGACCGTGTAATACGGGTGAAAAGGAATGCCGTCAACAGGGTGTCCCCAAGGATCTTTCGATGCTTTGATTTCAATGCCGTCTGGATTATTGGAACCCACTTCATGCAAGGCAACAATGTGCAAGAAAACTAGCATGATTAAAATAATTGGAATAGCAATAACGTGGAAAGCAAAGAAACGGTTTAGCGTTGCATCAGAGATAACATAATCTCCGCGCACCCATAAGGATAAATCATCACCAATCACAGGAATCGCGCTAAATAGCGAGATAATAACCTGTGCGCCCCAGTAAGACATTTGTCCCCAAGGTAGCAAATAGCCCATAAATGCTTCTGCCATTAAGGCAACAAATAAGAGCATACCGAAGATCCAGACGAGTTCTCTAGGCTGTTTGAATGAGCCGTAGATAAGGCCACGGAACATATGTAAGTAAATCACCAGAAAAAATGCCGAAGCACCGGTGGAATGCATATAGCGCACCAGCCAGCCCCAGGGGACTTCGCGCATAATATATTCGACAGAATCGAAAGCCAAGCTAGCATCAGGCTTGTAATTCATAGTCAGTAAAATACCGGTAACGAATTGGTTAACCAGCACAAGCAGTGCTAGAGATCCAAAAAAGTACCAGAAGTTAAAGTTTTTTGGCGCGTAATATTGCGCCATGTGGTCATTCCACAGTTTAGTGAGTGGGAAACGATCAAGAAACCAATTACCACAATTTTCTAGATGAGTTTTCATGCGTCAGCTCCTGATTCATCACCAATTATAATCCGTGTTTCTGACAGATAGTGGTGGGGTGGCACATCTAAGTTGGTAGGTGCTGGAACACCTCGGAATACGCGGCCAGCTAAATCGAAGCCAGAGCCATGACAAGGGCAGAAGAAGCCACCTTTCCAGTCTTCACCTAAATCATACGGTGCGATTTCTGGACGGAAGGTTGGTGAGCAGCCAAGGTGAGTGCACAGACCAACAGCAATAAAAATTTCAGGTTTAATGGAGCGAAATTCATTATTGCTGGACTCAGGTTGATTGGATTCTAATGACAGAGGGTCAGCAAGTTTGTCCGTTTGTTCCGTTAGTATTTCTAATACTTCGGGTGTTCGGTTTAGCACCCAGACAGGTTTACCACGCCATGCGGCACGGATAAGTTGTCCAGTTTCCATTTTACTAATATCAATTTCTACAGGGGCACCCGCTGCTTTTGCTTTGGTGCTGGGTTGCATTTGTGACAGAAAAGGCACTGCAATGTAACCTGTACCAACAGCACCGACGACGGTTAATGCTGTTGTTAGAAATTGGCGTTTGGATCTATCGACGCCTTGATCACTCATATATCACGCTCCTCGTTGTGTGTTGTACACACTTTTATCATTGTTATTTGTTTAATAATACATTAGAGGCTCTTGCTTTTGAAGCCTGTTTTATTAAACTTTATTATTAGCAGGCTTGTAATGCAGCTTTTAGTGCCTTTATAAAGGCATTGTTTTCTTCAGGTTTACCAATAGTGACACGTAAACAATCGCTCAGTAAGCCTTTTTGCGGGGATAAATTTTTAATTAACACCCCTTGTTCTTTTAAATGGTTGAAGATCTTTGTCGCGCTATCTTTGGGCGTTCGGAAAAGAATGAAATTTGCTGCACTCGGGCAGGGTGTGACTTCTTGTATAACGCTTAACTGGAGAAACATTCGTGCGCGCTCATGGCAAATGGCCTGAGTTTGCTCGGCAAACATATCCGGGTGGCTTAAAGCAAATTCTACACTCGCTTGGGTTAGTACATTAATATTGTAAGGTAACCTTGCCTTATTTAGTTCGCTAATAATAGCGGGATTTCCAACAATAAAACCTAAACGTAAGCCGGCTAAACCGAGTTTAGAAACGGTACGCATAACAAGTAAGTTGTTATATTTTCCGAGTTGTTGGATAAAACTAAAATCGGTAAAAGGTGCGTAAGCCTCATCAATAATAACTAAGCCTTTGCTTTGTTGAATAATCTGCTCAATGGCCTCACTATCAAATAAATTACCGGTAGGATTATTCGGATAAGCGAGAAAGATGATTTCCGGTTGCAGCTCTTTAATGGTCGCTAAGGTAGTTTCTAAATCCAGTTCAAAATTATCTGCGAGTAAAGGTACGCCTTGATAATTTAATCCTAAACATTGCGCAATTTGCTTGTACATGACAAAGCTAGGCTCTGGTGCCATTACCGTCGAATTGGCAGGTAATGCCATAAGTAATAGTTGGATGATTTCATCCGATCCATTACCTAATAAAACGTCACTTTCTGCTGGAATTTGATTGTATTCTTTGAGAATACGGCACAAAGATTTTGCTTCAGGGTCAGGGTAACGGTTAATTTCAGCGTCATGCAGTACCTTGAGCCATTCGGCTTTAATTTCTTCAGGCCATGTGTAAGGGTTTTCCATTGCATCTAATTTAATAAAGCCTGAAGCATCAGCGACTTTATAAGCCGTTAAAGCTCTTATTTCAGGACGAATAACAGAAGTAATGAGTTCTTGCTCGGTCATGTATATGCTTATTATATAGGTTAATCGACGCGTTTGAAGTGGTGAACCCAAACTGGAGCAGCCTCATCCCATTCCATGCCGGCATGCATTCTTAATATTAAATCACGATACATGGCTAGACTTGGGTAGCCTTCAGCTTGTGCTTCGGCATCGGTCATATCACCAATCGTTTCACGCGTTAGATCGGTAACAATAAATTCTTGTCCTTCTAGTGTGAACGTTTCATTTGGGTAGGCATAAACACCATCGCGACGCTGTTGAGTTTTTCTGCCGCTTAATGCTGCTTCGACTAATTTAGGGTGAGTGACTAGGCGGTCTATGCTACAGGTTCTTTCTGGTAGGTCAGTCATGTTATTTTCTCTTGATTAGTAGGGCGGACTTCAGTCCGTTTTTTTAGCAATGGCGGACTAAAGTCCGCCCTACGAGTTATTAGCTGTCCGATCTTAAAATGGAAGCCATTATTTTAAACGATATTCCGCAGAGCGAGCGTGTGCGGTTAAACTCTCGCCACGCGCTAGAATTGAGGCTGTTTTACCTAAAGTGTTGGCGCCTTCTGCTGAGCAGAAAATCAAACTAGAGCGCTTCTGGAAATCATACACACCTAAAGGTGATGAGAAACGCGCAGTTCCTGATGTAGGAAGAACGTGATTAGGTCCAGCACAATAATCGCCTAATGCTTCGGCAGTATAACGCCCCATGAAAATAGCGCCAGCATTATTAATGTGTTCACATAAGGTTTCAGGATCTTCTACAGAAAGCTCTAAATGCTCAGGTGCAATCGTATTGGAAACTTGAGCGGCTTCTTCTAATGATGCCACTTTAATTAATGCGCCACGGCCTGATAGCGAAGCTTTAATGATTTCAGCACGCTCCATTTCTGGTAGTAGTCTGTCTATGCTTTGTGCAACAGCATCAAGAAAATCAGCGTCGTCTGAAAGCAAAATAGCTTGAGCATCTTCGTCATGTTCTGCTTGGGAAAATAAATCCATAGCAATCCAATCAGGATCGGTTTTGCCATCACAGATAATGAGGATTTCCGACGGGCCTGCAATCATATCGATACCGACTTGACCAAAAACTAATTTTTTTGCAGTCGCAACGTAGATATTACCTGGGCCCACGATTTTTTCTACCGCTGGAATTGTTTCTGTACCATAAGCTAATGCTGCAACAGCTTGCGCCCCACCAATGGCAAATGCACGGTCTACGCCTGCTAAATACGCTGCCGCTAAAACCAGTTCATTAGTCACGCCTTGTGGCGTGGGGACGACCATAATTAATTCACGAACGCCAGCAACTTTAGCAGGAATCGCATTCATCAATACCGATGAAGGATAAGCTGCTTTGCCGCCCGGAACATAAAGCCCCGCACGATCTAAAGGCGTTATTTTTTGACCTAAAACTGTGCCATCTGCTTCGGTATATTGCCAAGATTCCATCTTTTGCTTTTCAGCATAAGCGCGTACGCGTGCTGCGGCAATTTTTAGTGCTTCTGCTTTATCGGCTGGTAAATTATCCCAAGCGGATTTTAATTGTGCTTGAGAAATTTCTAGCTGTGCAGCATCGGTCACTGAGCAATGATCAAACTGATTAGTGTAATCAATCACGGCTTGGTCGCCATTTTTGCGTACATTATCAATAATATCTAAAACTCGCTGATGAATGTCATTGTCTGAGCTTTCTTCCCAAGCCAAGAGATTTTTTAGTTGTGATTGAAAGTCTGAGTCAGTGCTATTTAGACGTGTGATGGATTTAGTCATATACTTTTATCGTTCAGCTAATGTTTTTTCAAATTGATCAAGTAAAGGCTGAATTACTTGATGTTTCATTTTCATCGAGGCTTTATTAACCACTAAGCGTGAGCTGATATTCATAATCAGTTCGCGTGGCTCTAAGCCATTTGCTCTGAGAGTGTTGCCGGTATCGACGACATCGACAATACAATCGGCTAAGCCAACAATCGGGGCAAGTTCCATTGCGCCATAAAGCTTGATAATTTCTGCTTGTATGCCTTTGCTAGCAAAATAGCGCTCTGCGGTTTTAATGTATTTTGTTGCGACACGAACACGGCCAGAAATTTCGGGGGCATCCTTGGGGGCTGCTGTCATTAATTTACAGCAAGCAATATTTAAATCTAATGGTTCATATAAATTATCTGAGTCATGCTCAATTAAGACATCCTTACCAGCAATACCTAAATCAGCAGCGCCATACTCTACAAAAGTAGGTACGTCTGTGGCGCGAATAATCACCAGTTGTACATCAGGGTGATTGGTTCTCAAAATGAGTTTACGGCTGGTCTTTGGGTCATCTATGGGGATGATATTTGCATCTGCCAGTAAGGGTAATGCTTCGTCGTATATTCTGCCTTTAGAAACAGCGATAGTTAACATGAATAAAGTCCCGTTTATCGTGGAATACGGCGAATAATTGCGCCTAATTGTGAAAGTTTTTCTTCTATATGGTCGTAACCTCTATCGATATGATAGATGCGGTCAACCAGCGTTTCGCCCTCACCGACTAGGCCAGCAAGAACTAAGCTAGCTGAAGCACGTAAGTCTGTTGCCATGACTGGTGCGGCAGTGAGTTTTTCTACACCTGTGCAAATGGCGGTATTAGATTCTAATTTTATATTAGCCCCCATACGTTGCATTTCTTGGACATGCATAAAACGATTTTCAAACACTGTTTCGGTTATGGTACTGACGCCTTCTGCTATGCTATTCATGGCAGTGAACTGCGCCTGCATATCGGTTGGAAATGCAGGGAAGGGCGCGGTGCGAATAGAGACTGCTTTAGGGCGTTTGCCGTGCATGTCTAGCTCAATCCAATCTTCACCGGTAGTAATTTCGGCACCAGCCTCTTCTAGTTTCGCCAATACTGCATCTAATAAAGTAGGTTGGATTTTTTTTAGTTTGATTTTTCCGCGCGTTATCGCAGCAGCAACTAAATACGTGCCGGCCTCAATACGATCAGGCAGTACATTGTAATGTAAGTCTTTTTCGCCAAGGCGCTCAACGCCTTCAATGGTTAGCACATCTGTACCGATGCCACTGATCTTGGCACCCATTTTATTAAGAAAGTGCGCGAGATCGTTAACTTCTGGCTCGCGTGCTGCATTTTCTATAATGGTTGTGCCTTCTGCCAGCGTTGCAGCCATTAGTAGATTTTCTGTGCCGGTTACGGTGACTTGTTCTAAAACTAAACGACAGCCCTTTAAGCGTGCCGCTTTGGCGTGAATATAACCATTTTCTACCTTGATTTCAGCGCCCATTTTTTCTAGGCCATCAAGGTGGATGTCTACCGGGCGAGCACCAATAGCACAGCCGCCAGGAAGAGAAACATCGGCTTGACCGAAACGGGCTAATAAAGGGCCTAAAACTAAAATAGATGAACGCATGGTACGCACGAGTTCGTAGGGGGCTTCTAGTTTGTTAATGGTGCTGCTATTGACTTCAATATTGAGTTTTTCATCAACGGATAGTTCCACTCCCATGCAGCCTAGTAGCTCCATAGTAGTGGTGATGTCGTGTAAATGCGGGATATTACCAATGGTGACGGGTGTGTCGCTGAGTAGTGTGGCAGCTAAAATCGGTAATGCTGCATTTTTGGCTCCCGAAACGATTAGCTCGCCGGCCAGTTTTTTGCCACCAGTAATGAGTAATTTATCCATGGTATTTAATTATTCTTAGTTGTAAATAAGTCGATTTCTGAGATATAACTCAGCTTTGCCAGAGCTGTTAACTGTGCTGGGACATTGTCAAAGTACAGTTTTTTTTGATGTGCTTGGGCAAATTTTATCCATTCTATAAGTAAAGCAAGGCCAGCGCTATCAATTTCACCAACCTGTTGTAAGTCGATAGTGATGCTGGAAGGTGCTTGTTTGAAGTCTAAAGTGTTTAACACTGTCTTATTGATGGTGTTAAAAACCAGATTACCTTTAAGCAGATAACGTCCCAGTTCAGGTCTGGTTATTTCTATGTTTTGCATGGTTTTATTCAGACTTATCCGATGAATTGAATAGGAATTGGCTGATAAGTCGTTCCAGTACTAATGCTGATTGGGTTAACTCGATGGTGCTGCCTTCTTGTAACGATTCATCTAGTCCGCCAGCTGTTAAGCCTACATATTTATCACCTAGCAAACCAGAGGTTAATATGCTCGCAGAGGTGTCGCTAGGCAGTGTGTTGTAACGCGAGTCTATGCGCATGATGACCTCGGCGTCAAAATTGCGAGCATCGAAATTGATCTCCGTTACACGGCCAATAGGTACGCCCGCCATAGAGACGAGTGCTTTGGCTTTTAGTCCGCCAGCATTATCAAAGTGTGCGTTTACGGTATAGCTACCATTGTCTTTTAAAGCACTAAAGTTGCTGACTTGCAGAGCAAGAAAGAAAAGTGCGGCAATAGCAATGCTGACAAAAAAGCCGACTAAAATTTCTAGGGATTTGTACTGCATGATTAGTTTGCTCCAAACATAAGGGCGGTTAATAAAAAATCAAATAAAAGAATGGCGAACGCTGAGTTAACAACGGTGCGTGTTGTTGCGCGACTAATGCCGGCTGATGTAGGAAGTGCATCGTAGCCTTCAAATAAAGCAATCCAAGAAACTAGCCAAGCAAAAATAATGCTTTTTATAACGCCATTGACAATATCATCATAAAAATCGATAGAACTTTGCATTTGCGACCAGTAAGCGCCAGCATCGACGTTTAATAATTCTACTCCCGCTAAGTGCCCGCCTATAATGCCAATAGCGCTAAATAAAGCGGCCAGCAATGGCAGCGAAATGAATCCGGCAAAAAAGCGTGGAGCAATAATGTATTTAAGCGGATCAATAGCCATCATTTCCATGCCTGAAAGTTGCTCGGTCGCCTTCATTAAGCCAATCTCAGCGGTCAAGGCAGAGCCTGCACGCCCGGCAAAGAGTAAGGCGCTAACCACTGGGCCAAGTTCTCTGACTAATGATGCGGCAACCATAATACCTAATGATGATTCGGCGCCAAAGGTAGACAAGGTGTACACGCCTTGTAGTCCAATCACCATGCCAACAAAAAGACCAGCGATGGAAATTAGCCAGAATGTTAGTACACCAACACTGTAGAGTTGTTTGATCAGTAAGTTCGGGCGTTTTAATAAATAACCTAAGCCACTTAATATGGAGATAAAAAATAGGCTACTGCGACCTAATTTAGCCAGCGATTTTAAGGTGGATTGACCTAGTAATTGGAATATATTCATTGCTGTGTATTAGCGAGTAGGTCGGTGGTAAAGTCATTTGCTGGATAATGAAAAGGCACGGGGCCATCCGCTTTGGCTTGCATAAATTGCTGAACCCATGCGGATTCTGAATGGCTGAGTTCTTCGGGCGTGCCTTGGCCGGCAATTTTTCCTTCGGATAATAAGTAAATATAATCAGCAATTTCGGCAGTTTCTTGTACGTCGTGAGAGACAACAATACTAGTTAAGCCTAATGTTTGGTTGAGTGTTTGAATGAGTTTTACTAAAACACCCAGTGAAATCGGATCCTGTCCGGTAAACGGCTCGTCATACATGATCATATTGGGGTCAAGCGCTAAAGCTCTTGCCATAGCAACACGTCTAGCCATGCCTCCGGATAATTCGCTGGGCATTAAGTCGCGTGCGCCTCGTAAGCCGACAGCATTCAGTTTCATAAGTACCAGTGTGCGAATCATGGATTCAGGCAGCTTGGTATGCTCTCTAATGGGAAAGGCAATATTATCGTAAACAGACATATCGGTGAGCAGTGCGCCACTTTGAAAGAGCATGCCCATTTTTTTACGCAAGGTGAATAGTTTGCTGCGAGAAAGTGCGTGTACGTTTTCTTGGTCGATTAATATAGTGCCGCTATCAGGTTTGATTTGCCCGCCTATGAGTTTTAATAGGGTGGTTTTCCCCGTGCCACTGGGCCCCATGATAGCCGTAATTTTGTGCGGCATAATATCGAGTGAGATATTATCAAAAATTTTTCTGTTACCACGCGAGAAAGTTAAGTTACGTATGGAAATCATAAGAAAAAATTTTACCTGTTGCGCAAAAAAGTAAGCATTATAGTTGAAAGCTTGTTTCTACAAGGTATTTTTTCAGTAGCAAGGTAGCTTTATTAAAATCTGCACACTATAATTTGAACTTATCTTTTGTGTGTGTTTACCTACTATTAGGAAATTTAAGTATGATCATTGAAGAACAACCTTTATCGAGTGATGAGTTGGCTAAAATACATGCTTATTGGCGTGCGGCTAATTACTTGTCTGTTGGGCAAATTTACTTAATGGATAACCCGTTATTGCGGGAGCCATTAACTTTAGAGCATGTGAAGCCTCGTCTATTGGGTCATTGGGGGACAACTCCAGGGTTGAACTTCATTTATGCGCATATGAATAGAGTGATTAAGTCTCAAGACTTAAATGCACTTTATATTGCAGGGCCTGGGCATGGCGGACCTGGTATCGTGGCGAATACTTGGCTAGAAGGAACTTATAGCGAGTATTATCCCAATATTTCTGAAGATGCAGTGGGTATGCGTCGTTTATTTAAACAGTTTAGTTTTCCTGGTGGTATTCCCAGTCATGTTGCTCCTGAAACGCCAGGGTCTATGCATGAAGGTGGAGAGTTAGGTTATTCGGTTTCTCATGCTTATGGCGCAGTATTCGATAATCCGGACTTGATCGCTTGTTGTGTGGTTGGCGATGGCGAAGCAGAGACGGGGCCATTGGCGACTTCATGGCACTCGAATAAATTCCTAAACCCAATTCGTGATGGCGCAGTACTGCCAATTTTGCATTTGAATGGCTACAAAATTGCTAACCCAACGCTTTTGGCGCGTATGCCTAAAGCAGAGTTAGAAAGTTTATTTATTGGTTATGGTTATAAGCCTTATTTTGTTGAAGGCTCTGATCCTGATGTAATGCATCAGAAAATGGCGGCCACAATGGATGCTGTCATTGCTGAAATTAAGGCAATTCAAAAACAAGCACGTGATTCAGGTGTGCCAGATCGACCCACTTGGCCGTTGATTATTTTGCGTTCACCCAAAGGTTGGACGGGGCCTAAAGAGGTTGATGGTAAGAAGACGGAAGATTTCTGGCGTTCGCATCAGGTGCCTTTTGCGGCAGTACGTGAAGATCCTGAGCACTTAAAGTTATTAGAAACTTGGTTGAAAAGCTATAAAGCAGAAGAGCTATTTGATGAAAATGGTACTTTGTTAGCCGAACTGAAAGCATTAGCACCCACTTATCAAAAACGTATGGGTGATAATCCACATACCAATGGTGGTTTGCTGCTGAGAAAATTACATATGCCTTGGTTTGGTGATTATGCTGTCGATGTACCGCAACCTGGAGCGGTAAAGGCGGAAGCCACGCGCGTACAAGGTACTTTTTTACGCGATGTAATGAGCGCCAATGCTAAAGAACAGAATTTCCGTTTGTTTGGTCCAGATGAAACGGCTTCAAATCGTTGGGGGGCTGCTATTGAAGGAACGGGCAGAACTTGGTTGGATGCGACAATTCCTGAAGATGATCATTTGTCGGCCGATGGCCGGGTTATGGAGATCTTATCTGAGCATACCTGTCAGGGCTGGTTGGAAGGGTATTTATTGACTGGTCGACATGGTTTTTTTAATTGCTATGAAGCCTTTATTCATATTATTGACTCAATGTTTAATCAGCATGCGAAATGGCTGAAGACTACGAGCGAAATTGAATGGCGTCGCCCTGTTGCTTCCTTGAACTATTTATTGTCATCGCATGTATGGCGTCAAGACCATAATGGTTTCTCGCATCAAGATCCAGGTTTTATTGATCATGTAGTGAATAAAAAATCTTCAGTTATTCGTGTCTATCTGCCACCTGATGCTAACACCTTGTTATCGGTAACGGATCATTGTTTGCGTAGTCGGAATTATATTAATGTCGTTGTTTGTGGCAAGCAAAATGCTGAGCAATGGCTGGATATGGATGCGGCGATCAAGCATTGTACTGCTGGGCTTGGTGTTTGGGGTTGGGCGAGTAATGATCAAGAAACGGGCGAGCCTGATGTCGTTATGGCTTGTGCCGGTGACGTGCCTACGTTAGAAACTTTGGCGGCAGTTAAGATTTTACGTGAATTATTGCCTGAGCTAAAAATCAGAGTAGTTAATGTGGTCAATTTAATGAAGTTGATGCCACAAGAAGAGCATCCGCATGGCTTGTCTGATCGTGAATTTGAAGATATTTTTACTCCAGATAAACCGGTAATTTTCGCTTATCATGGCTACCCTTGGTTGATTCATCGTTTGACCTATCGACGCCCAAATCATAGCAATATCCATGCTCGTGGTTATAAGGAAGAAGGTACAACTTCAACTCCGTTTGATATGGTGGTGATGAATGATTTAGATCGCTTTCATTTAGTCATGGATGTCGTTAAGCGCGTGCCTTCGTTGCGTCATCGCGCGGTGTACGTGCAACAAATGATGCGTGATAAGTTAATTGATCATCAGCAATACGTGCGTCAGCATGGTGATGATATGCCTGAAATTCGTGACTGGAAGTGGAGTGATTAGTTACATTATAAAATTTATTTTTCTATAAAAAAGGCAGGTGGTTATAGTTAATTTTTTGGCTATAGCCGCCTCTTTTTTTGTGTTGATTTTTTGATTTATGATGATAGCTTAGGGGCTGGTTTGTTTTTATGGCACAATATGCAGATTTTGCACCAAAAGAATTATGTTAATTGATTTTATTGCTTTAGCTCTAGGCTTGGTAGTCTTGGTTTTTGCTGCTAATTGGTTTGTAGATGGAACTTCGTCAATCGCGCGTAATTTAGGTGTTTCACCCTTATTGATTGGTTTGACCATTGTTGGCTTGGGGACTTCGGCTCCTGAAATTTTAGTGGCATCTTTGGCTTCGGTGCAGGGTAATCCAGGTTTAGCGATTGGTAATGCTATTGGTTCTAATATTGCAAATATTGGCTTAATATTAGGGTGTACGGCATTAATATCGCCGTTAGCTTTTCATTCGGGTTTATTAAAACGTGAACTGCCCGTTTTAATGCTTATTAGTGTTTTTTGTTACGTGTTGGCTTTAGATGGCTTAAGTGTTGATGACGGCATAATGATGTTGGTCGCGTTAGCTTTATTTCTATTTTGGTTAATTAGAACTGCTCTGGCTGACCGAAAGAATGATGTTTTGACGCAAGAAATAGAGACTGAAATTCCTGAAGCGATGCCTAATAACAAGGCTTGGATATATTTCGCAGTAGGTCTGATTGGGTTATTGCTTAGTTCAAAAGTTTTAGTCTGGGCAGCAGTGAATATTGCTCAATCTATGGGTGTAAGTGACTTGGTGATCGGATTGACTATCGTCGCTCTTGGTACGAGTTTGCCTGAATTGGCTGCATCAATTAGCAGTGTTTTAAAGGGTGAAGATGATTTGGCAGTTGGTAATGTCATTGGCTCTAATGTTTATAATTTATTGGCTGTGTATTCTTTGCCTGCTTTAATCGCTCCAGGGCCTGTGGATGCAACCGTTATTAGTCGTGATTTCCCTGTTTTACTGGGGATGACAGGAGTATTGTTTATTTTGGGCGTAGGGATTTCTAAGGCGGGTAATATTAATCGTTGGGAAGGCTCGGCTTTATTGTCAGCTTACTTGTTTTATCAGTGGACTATTTTTCAAAGTGTCGCTTTATAAGGTTAGTAGATATGGATGATAAGCAGTTAATGGCCACGGCTTGCGAGGTTATTAATATAGAAGTGCAGGCTGTTAATGCGCTAAGCGCAAAAATTGATGAGAATTTTATTCAGGCTTGTCATTTGATTGCGGCTTGTAAAGGTAGGGTTGTTGTCACGGGGATGGGCAAGTCGGGACATATTGCAGGGAAGATTGCGGCAACTTTGGCGAGCACTGGAACGCCAGCTTTCTTTGTGCATCCTGGCGAAGCAAGCCATGGTGATTTAGGTATGATTACTCGGCAGGATGTCGTGTTGGCCTTGTCTAATTCGGGTGAAACGGCTGAGATTGTAACGCTATTACCATTAATTAAGCGCCTTGCAGTGCCGATGATAGCAATGACCGGTAGGTCAGATTCTACTTTAGCTAAATTTTCTTCTGCGCATATTAGTAATGCCGTAGAAAAAGAAGCCTGCTCTTTAGGTTTAGCACCGACAGCTAGCACCACCGCAGCATTGGTAATGGGTGATGCGCTCGCCGTAACTTTGATGACGCTACAAGGATTTACGCGTGATGAGTTTGCTTTATCGCATCCTGGAGGGAGCTTAGGAAGGCGCTTGCTGGTTTTAGTTAGTGATATTATGCATGCGGGAGTTCAATTGCCTGTTGTTTTAGGTGATGTGGGGGTTATGGATGCCTTAGTAGAGATGACGGCTAAAAAGTTAGGTATGACGGCTGTTGTAGATGCGCAAGGCTGTTTGTTAGGTATTTTTACGGATGGCGATTTACGTCGTATATTGGCAAAATCGATCGATATTAATACCGCGTTGGTGGCGGATGTAATGACCGCAGATTGTCAGGTGATACGCTCGGATATTTTGGCGGCTGAAGCCATGCAGGTAATGGAAGAAAAGAAAATTAATGCTTTAATCGTTGTGGATGACGAAAGTAAAGTTGTTGGCGCGCTTAATATGCACGACTTAATTCATGCGGGAATAGTCTGATATGCAAGATAGAACGGAAAAAGCCAAAAAAATCAAAGTATTGATTCTGGATGTTGATGGCGTTTTAACGGATGGGAAGCTTTATTTTGATCAACAAGGTGAAGAGTATAAATCTTTTAATGTACGTGATGGTTTAGGTATTAAGTTACTGCAAAAATCGGGAGTTAAGGTTGCGATAATTTCGGGTCGAGGCTCTAAACCTGTTGCTTTGCGAATGAAAATGTTAGGTATCGATTTGGTTTATCTTGAGCAATTAGATAAGGGAGTTGCGCTGCAAGATATTATGCTAAAAACGGGCTGTACTCTTGAGCAAATGGCGCATGTGGGCGATGATTTAATTGATTTGCCCGTGCTAACTCAGGTCGGTTTAGCGATTGCAGTGCAAGATGCTAATGAACAAATTCTGCCTTATGTAGATTGGCAGACGAGGCAAGTCGGTGGTTTAGGTGCTGTGCGTGAGGTGTGTGATTTTATCTTACAAGCGCAAGGCAAAATGGCTGCGCTAGTTGAGTCGTATAAAGCTGGCTAATGATGTTGCAGCAATATAAAGGTGCTATTTTTTTGTTCTTTATTTTCTTAGTTTCGATGTGGGCAGCTAACCGTGGCGATGATAAAGGTGCTCAGAAGCCATTAAAGAAAGTAGAGCATAGCGCAGATCATTTTGCGGTAAATTATAGTAAAACACAGATGAGTGAGTTAGGCGTTGCCAAAGAAAAATTAGATGCAGATTACGCGGCGCATTATAGCGATAATGATGAAACCGAGTTGACTAAGCCGGTAATGACCTTATATCAAGATCTTTTGCCGCCTTGGATTATTCGTGCGCAGACAGGCGTTGTTACTTCGGGTGGTGATAAGATATTTCTGCAGGGGCAAGTATTTATTGATCGTGCAGCTGGAGAATCGGTGCGCGAAGTTAATATTAAAACAACGAATTTACGCGTAGAGCCGAAACGGAATTATGCAGAAACAGATGATTGGGCTGAATTAGTAAGTGAAACCGATATGATGTCGGGAACAGGGATGAAGCTGCTTTATCAGGACCCCTTGTCTATTGAGTTATTAGCAAATGTTAAAGGCAGGCATGTATATGAATAAATGGTTATCGAAAATACTTTTTGCATTGATGATGTCTTGTTGTATGCATGCGTATGCGCTAGAAAGTGATAATAAGCAGCCGATTACTATTGAATCGGATTCAGGATTTTATGATGATAAAAAAGGTCTGAGTATTTATACTGGCAAGGTCATTATTATTCAGGGAGCTATGCGCTTAGATGCGGATAAAGTTGTAGTTTATTTAGAAAATAGAGAAATACAAAAAATGGTCGCGACTGGCGCGCCGGTAAAGTTTCAGCAAACACCTGAAGCGGGTAAAGAAGATGTGCATGGCAACTCTTTAGTTGCTGAGTATTACCCAGAGACTGAATTATTGGTAATGATGCAAAAAGCTGTGGTCTGGCAGGGGGGGACTAGTACAGCTAGTGAAAGAATAGAATATGATCGTGCTAGCGAAGTAGTTAAGGCTGGGCAGGTGGGTTCATCAAGTAAACGTGTGCATGTTATTTTGCAGCCTAAAAGCGAGTCTAAAAAGTAATTATGGCGATTTTGTCAGCAAAAAATATTGGCAAGACTTATGGCAAGCGTGCTGTGGTGCAGGATGTATCTTTGCATGTGGGCAGTAATGAGATTGTTGGTTTGTTGGGGCCGAATGGTGCAGGTAAAACTACGAGTTTTTATATGGTGGTCGGCTTGGTGCGTGCGGATTCGGGACATATTTTTTATAACGATACAGATATTACTCAATACCCAATGCATATACGCGCTAAGATGGGCGTAGGGTATTTGCCGCAGGAAGCTTCTGTCTTTCGTAAGTTAAGTGTTGAAGATAACCTGCGTGCAGTATTGGAATTAAGAAAAGAGCTGAGTAAGGAAAAAATAGAGCTAATTATTGATGAATTATTAGCTGAGTTTAGTATTACCCATATTCGCCATAATATAGGGATGAGTTTGTCGGGGGGTGAGCGTCGAAGGGTTGAAATTGCTAGAGCTTTAGCGACAGATCCTGAGTTTATTCTGTTGGATGAGCCTTTTGCTGGTGTTGATCCTATTTCGGTTATTGAAATTCAGAAGATTATTTCCCACTTAAAAAATAGAAATATTGGTGTTTTAATTACCGAGCATAATGTTCGTGAGACATTAGGGATTTGTGATCGGGCTTATATTTTAAATGCAGGGCAGGTAATTGCTGAAGGCTCTTCTGCAGATATTGTTGCCAATGAAGAAGTGCGACGAGTTTATCTGGGTGAAAATTTTAGTCTTTAAGGGATATTTTATGGTATTTACTTCGTTTTATCTTAAGGTAAGCTAACGGAATGAAACAGTCTTTGCAACTCCGCATGGGGCAGCAGTTATCTATGACGCCTCAGTTACAGCAGGCGATCAAGTTACTGCAACTATCAACACTCGACTTACAGCAAGAAATTCAGCAAGCATTAGATTCAAATATGATGCTGGAGGTTGTTGAGGATGAGGCTTCATCTTTAAATGAGCAAAAAGTTGTTGAAAATTCAGTAGATAAAACTGACCAGCTTAGTAGTGAAGGCTCGCAAACAGATGTTCCTGATGAGCTGCCTACGGATAGTTCTTGGGAGGATGTGTTCGAATCTGTACAAATGGGCACGGCAGCCGAGCCGGCTGGCGATATGCCAGATTTTGAAGTGCAGCGCAGTAAGGCTGATAGTTTGCAGGATCATTTGTCATGGCAAATGGAAATGGTGCCTTTTACCGACAGGGATCAAGCCATAGCTATGGCGATTATTGATTCAATCAATGGTGATGGCTATTTAAATAGTACGCCAGATGAGATATATCAGGGCTTAGTTGAGCAGCTGGAGGATCTGGACATAGACGAACTGTATGCGGTTTTACATCGTATACAGCGATTTGACCCCGCAGGGGTAGCGGCGGAGAATTTGCAAGATTGTTTGCGCTTACAGTTAGTGCAGTTACCAGACACTACGCCTTTTAAAGAGCAGGCTTTAGAGTTGGTAGAGCGGTTTTTGGATATATTGGCAGCACAAGATCAAGTTAAGTTGATGCGTAAGTTGGCTGTTTCAGAAGCTAAATTGGCGGACATTATTGCTTTAGTGCGCTCGCTAGATCCGCAGCCTGGGCGATCTATTGAAGAGAGTGAGTCTGAATATATTGTGCCTGATTTGTTTGTTTTTAAGGTTGCTGGAGAATGGCGAGTCGAATTAAATCCCGATATTGCGCCTAAGTTACGCGTTAATCCCTTTTATTCGGGCATGATTAAGCGTGCAGATAATAGTAAAGATAATGTCAGCATGAAAGAGCATTTGCAGGAAGCAAGGTGGTTTATTAAGAGCTTACATAGTCGAAATGATACTTTATTGCGTGTTGGACGTAGTATTATTGCTAAGCAAATAGAGTTTCTTGAGCATGGGGCAATTGCCATGAAGCCTATGGTGTTAAGGGATATTGCAGAAGAATTAGAACTGCATGAGTCAACTATTTCTCGGGTAACTACGCAGAAATACATGCATTTACCCAATGGGGTTATTGAATTTAAGTATTTTTTTTCCAGCCATGTTTCGACATCTGCGGGAGGAGAATGTTCGGCCACGGCCATTAGGGCGTTTATCAAAGAGTTAGTTAGTACGGAAAACCCCGCAAAGCCATTAAGCGATAGTAAAATTGCGGGTTTATTGGAAGAAAAGGGAATTAATGTTGCAAGGCGCACTATTGCTAAGTACCGCGAAGCAATATCTATTCCATCATCTAGTCAAAGAAAGCGACTTTTGTAAGAAAGTAGTATAATGACTGTTTTTTTTTGAGCACTATTAGGAGTTAAAAATATGCAAGTTAGCATAACGGGTCATCACGTTGAAGTAACAGAAGCAATGAAGCAGCACGTAGAAGAGAAAATTGGTAAATTGAAACGTCATTTTGATAATGTAACTGATGTGCATGTTATTTTGACAGTAGAAAAACTAGAGCAAAAAGCAGAAGCGACAGTGCAAATCAGTGGTGCAACATTATTTGCTGATGATGTTCAAGAGAATATGTATACAGCTATTGATAGTATGGTTGATAAATTAGATCGTCAAATTATTAAACATAAAGAAAAAACTCAAGCACGCCGCAGTTAATTTGTGCTGTATGCATGGTTTTAATATTAATAAATGGCAAAGCCATGCATACAGAATTGAGTTCATTAAGAATATAGAGTGTTATATTCTTTGTTTAGGCTTCATTTCTGAAGGATAGTATTTCCTACTGAGACTATGAAATTATTGATTTTGACTGGCTTATCCGGCTCAGGGAAAAGTATTGCTTTAGATACGCTTGAGGATTGTGGCTTTTACTGTATAGATAATTTACCAATTACCTTGCTAGATGATTTTATCACTAATGTGATGCAGCAGGATCCTAAGACTTATAACAAAACAGCAATTGGGATTGATGCGAGAAATCATGGTGAAAGTTTGTATGCTTTTGCTGATAAGTTGGCTTTAATTAGAGCGCAAGGTATTCATTGTGATGTGATTTATATGCAAGCAGAAGCTGAAGTATTGCTGAAGCGTTATAGTGAAACAAGACGACGACATCCTCTAACTGACTTGAATTTGCCGTTAAAAGAGGCGATTAAAATTGAGAAAGAAATGCTCACGTCTGTTGCAAAATGTGCGGATTTAGTCGTTGATACGAGTCGTACTCACTATCATCAATTAAGAGAGTTGATTAGAGGGTATGTTCAAGAAGGCTCGCAGCAAAAAATTTCTATACAAACACAATCTTTTGGATTTAAGCATGGCTTGCCTTTAGATGCTGATTTTGTATTTGATGCGCGTTGTTTACCAAACCCGTATTGGAATCCGGAGCTTCGAGGATTTACTGGTAAAGATCAGCCGGTAATAGATTTCTTAAGTTCAGAATTAATAGTTACAGAGTTTTTTCAAGATATTTCAGGCCTTTTAGATCGCTGGATTCCACGCTTTGAAAAGGAAAATCGTAGTTATTTAACTGTTGCTGTCGGATGTACAGGAGGGCAGCATCGTTCGGTATTTTTAGTGGATAGTCTTGCTCGATACTTTCAGAGCAAGGCATTCAATGTCATTATCAGGCACCGAGAGTTACAGTGAAAAAGGTGGCTTGCCTGCTTAGTCGGTTACTAGGAAATAAAAAGGATAGATATGCAAGTAAATAGACCACAAGATCACTCTGATATACATTTAGAGCGGATTATGAAGAATTTAGATGATGGTGCGCTTTATGATGCACGTAATCATCTGCTGAGTTTGTATCCGGCTGAAATTGCTTTATTGCTCAGGTCGTTGCCTATGGATTATAGGTATCAGTTATGGGCTATTGTTGCTCCTGAAATCATGGGGCAGATACTTGTGACCCTTCAAGGCGAGGTGCGCATTGGTCTTATTGAGCATACTTCTGCACAGGATTTAGTGGTTGGTGCAAATGAATTAGCGCCGAGAGATTTAGCTGATTTAGTTGGTGATTTTTCTGCTGAAACCAGAGATAAAATCCTGAGGAAAAAGAAGGATAGCCGACTTGAAGCCGCACTTGCTTATGATGGACATACAGCGGGTGGCTTAATGACGATGGATGTATTGACTATAAGGGCGGATGTTACTGTAGATGCCGTGTTGCGCTTATTGCGAGTGCAGAAAAAAATGACAGGGAATATGGATAGTCTGTTTGTTGTAGATCGTACAAATCATTATCAAGGCATGCTGCCGGCAGCTACGATTTTGACTAGTGATCCACTTATGGTTGTGTCTCAATTAATGGATGTTTCTATCGCGGCAATTCCTTTGAATATGCCGGTTTCCGAAGTTGCCACAATTTTTGAGCATAGAGATATTTTATCGGCTGGTGTTATCGATGAGAATGGTCTGCTAGTAGGGCGAATTACTGTCGATGATGTGCTTGATGTTATTCGAGAGGAAGCAGATCACGCTATTTTGAGCTCAGCAGGTTTGGATGAGGAGCATGATTTGTTCGCTCCTGTTTTGGTTAGTGCCAAGCGACGAGCTGTATGGTTGGGTGTGAATTTATTTACCGCATTTTTAGCATCATGGGTTATTGGTCTGTTTGAAGCAACGATTGATGAAATTGTTGCTTTGGCGGTATTAATGCCAGTGGTTGCCAGTATGGGGGGGATTGCCGGTAGTCAAACCTTGACTCTAGTGATTCGTGGTTTGGCATTGCATCAAATTAGTTCGGCGAACGCTATGTCCTTTTTGTTTAAGGAGTTAGCTGTTGGTGCGTTAAATGGTATTGTTTGGTCTATCGTTGTGGCTTTGATTGCTGCGGCTTGGTTCTCAGATATGCCATTAGGTATGATGCTTGGTGGAGCCATGATTATTAATTTAACCTGTGCGGCTTTTGCTGGGGTTATGATTCCACTCTTTTTACAAAAAAGAGGGATCGATCCTGCGTTAGCGGGTGGTGTGTTATTAACCACGGTAACAGATGTGATTGGCTTTATGTCCTTTTTAGGGTTGGCGACAATTTTCCTATTGGCTTAAAGCTGTCTTTAAAAAAATATATTGAGGAAATAAAAATGAGTATAAAAAAATCACCTTTAGCAA